>NZ_JAWJTG010000068.1:0-12839 GCF_032911605.1 Stenotrophomonas mexicanensis | reverse complement strand
CGCATTCCACCTTATCCCCGCGCCTGTCGGCGCGCCCCCTTGAACAACAAGGGGGCTCTGCTCCAGACCGGGTTCGGTGCACTGATCAGTAGAGCCAGGCCACGCCTGGCTGCGGTAGTGCCGGCCGCTGGCCGGCAAACCTGAGACGGTTGGATTGCTGGAGACGCCGGCCAGCGGCCGGCGCTACCAATCCCCGGCCAGCAACGCGTCGGCCAGTACCTGCAGCTTCGGCGAATGCTGGCGCGACGGTGGGTAGATCAACGACAGTTCGCGGCTGCGGCCTTCGAACGGCTGCAGCACGCGCTGCAGGCGGCCATCGGCCAAGGCGTCGGCCACCGCGAAATCCATCACCTGCACGATGCCGATACCGGCGATGGCCGCTTCCACCAGCGGATCGCCGCTGTCGAACACCATCCGCGTCGGCGGCGTGAACTCGCGCAGTTGCCCGTCCTGCAGGAACTGCCAGTCCACCAGCCGGCCACTGCGCAGGTTGCGCACCGCCAGGCAGGCATGGTCCTGCAGCGCGGCCACATCGTCCGGTGCGCCACAGCGGGCCAGATAGGCGGGGCTGGCCACCGTCACCCAGCGCAGCGGCCGCAAGGGCCGCGCGACGATGCGCTGGTCGGCGATGACGCCGGTGCGCAGCGCGGCATCGAAGCCTTCCTCGACCAGATCGACCAGGCGGTCGCTGAGCACGGCTTCCACCTGCAGCTGCGGATGCTGCTGCAGCAACGGCGCCAGCATCGGCACCAGCACCTTGCGCCCGAACATCGACGGCGCACTGATCTTCAACGTGCCCGAGGGCGTGCACGGGCGGTCGGCCAGTTGCCGCTCGGCATCGTCCAGGCCGGCCAGCAGCGGTGCCACCTGTTCGACGAACTGGCGGCCATCCGGGGTCAGCGCCACATTGCGGGTGTTCCGCTGCAGCAGCTTCACCCCCAGCGTGGCTTCCAGCCTTCCGATCGCGCGCGACAGGCCGGACTGGCTCAGGCCCAGTTGGCCGGCGGCCACGGTGAAACTGCGGGCTTCGGCCACCTGCACCAGCATGCGCACCGCATTGAGGTCCATCGAGGCTCCATTCATGCCGAAAATCATGACAGATATGGTCGTGGAGGGGTTTATTGATTGGCTCGCATCAATGAGACTGCGCTCCCCCACCGCGCCAGACCGCCGATGCCTCCCCTCAAATACCCGCGCTGGGCGCTGACCCTGCTGGCCACCGCCCAGCTGATCATCGCCCTGGATGCCACCATCATCTTCGTTGCCTTGCATGACATGGGTCGCGCGCTGCAGATCAACGCGCAGCAGCTGCAATGGGTGGTCAGTGCCTACACCGTGGCCTTCGGCGGCAGCCTGCTGCTCGGCGGGCGCGCCGCCGACCTGATCGGCCGCCGCCGCTTCTACCGGCTGGGCATGCTGCTGTTCGCGCTGGCCTCGCTGCTCGGTGCGCTGGCGCCGAACGCCACGCTGTTGATCATCGCGCGCGCCGCACAAGGCGTCGGGGCGGCGCTGCTGTTCCCGGCCACGCTGGCGCTGATCAACACGCTGTACGCCGAAGGCCCGATACGCAATCGTGCGCTGGCGATCTGGAGCATGGCCAGCGCGGTCGGCCTGGCGCTGGGCACGCTGCTCGGTGGCGTGCTGACCCAAGCGTTCGGCTGGCCGGCGGTGCTGGCGGTGATCGTGCCGCTGGCCACCGCCTGTGCAGTCGCGGCCGGCGGGTGGTTGCCGGCCGATGGTCCACGGGTGCAGGGCCGTTCATTCGATCTGGCCGGTTGCCTCACCGTCACCGCTGGCGGCAGCCTGCTGGTTACCACCCTGGTGCAGGGGCCGGAGTGGGGCTGGACTGCGCCGGCCACGCTCATCTGCCTGCTGCTTTCAGCCGTACTGTTGACGGTGTTCGTACAGATCGAAAAGCGCAGCCGTGACCCGCTGATGCAGTTTTCGCTGCTGCGCCTGCCCGGCCTGCGCGCGGCGCTCGGCCTGACCTTCGCCTTCATGAGCAGCTATGGCGTGCAGTACTACTTCCTGGCGCTCTACTTCCAGGATGGCTATGGCTGGAGCCCGCTGCAGGCCGGTATGGCCTTCCTGCTGCCGACATTGGTGTGCACCTTCGGCATCCGGATTGCCGAACGCATGCTGCGGCGCCGTTCGCCACGGCAGGTGCTGGCCTGGGGCTTCGCCGCAGGTGCCGTCGGCATCGCCGCGGTGGCCCTGGCGATGCCGCATGGCGCCAGCTACTGGCCGCTGTTGCCGGGCATCGTAGTGCTCAGCGTCGGCCAGGGCATGAGCTGGACGGCGATGTGGATCGTGGCCGGGCAGGGCGTGCCGGGTCCGCAGCAAGGCGTCGCGTCCGGCATGGCGGCCACCGCCCAGCAGATCGGCGGCGCCTTGGGATTGGCGGTACTGGTGATGGTCGCCAATGCCGCGCGCGGCACGCAGGCGGCAACCAGCCCTGATGCGTTGCAGGGCATGGTCAATGCACAGTACGGCGCCGCGCTGTTCGCCGCGCTCGGCGTGGTGATCGCGCTGGGCCTGCGCCCGGCAACAGTAGTGGTAGTGCCGGCCGCTGGCCGGCAAACACAATGACCCAACTACCCTGAGGTTGCCGGCCAGCGGCCGGCACTACCAACCCGGGATGGATCCACGCGCGTTCAACCCAATGCCAGCAACTGCGGTTGCAGCGCGCTGAAGATCCGCGCCAGCCGCTCCGCCCATGCCTGCTGCCCGGCGGCATCGGCGATCAGGTCCTGGCGGATCTCCAGTTCCACGTGCACCAGCCCGCGGCCTTCGCCATGCACCGGCACCGCGTAGTCGCTGGTGCTGCTGACCGAATAGGGTTCATTGTCACCCACCACCAGGTCGCCTTCGTCGCGCAGTGCCTGCAGCAGTGCATGCGCAAAGCGCGTGTCCTGGTGGTACAGCACGCCGGCATGCCACGGCCGCTGCATGCCGTTCATCGCTGGCGTGAAGCTGTGCATCATCACCAGCAGGGTGGGGCGACCGGCATCGCGGCGTGCGTCCAGTTCGGCGTCGATGCGTGCGTGGTACGGCGCGTGGATCGCATCAATGCGCTGTTGCCGCTGCGCCGCCGACAGCCCGGCATTGCCCGGGACCACGGTGTGGTCGCTCACTTCCGGAATCAGCGTCGGCGAGGCCAGTGGGCGGTTGCAGTCGATCAGCAGCCGCGAATAGGTCTGTTCGATCGCCCATGCATCCAGCCGTTCGGCCAGTGCGCGGGTGGTGCCGGCAATGCCGATGTCCCAGCCGATGTGGCGGTCCAGTTCGACCTGTGGCAAGCCCAGGCCGGCGAGGGCGCGCGGCACCTGCTGGCCGGCGTGGTCGGCCAGCAGCAGGTACGGCGAAGCGCCCTGCGGCCGGTGGAGGGTGTAGATCGCCGGATCGTCAGCGCCAAGTAGCGCCGGCAGTGCATGCAGGCCGGCGTCAGCCACGCGGGCGCCCGTCCAGGTGGTGCTCGATCATCCACAGGCCGGCCCACAGCTTGGCATCCAGCTCGTAGCCTTCGCCCATCTTCTGCACCAGCCACGCCGCTGCCTGCGCGCGCGGAATCTCGTGCACGGTGATGTCTTCGCTGTCATCGCCGCCACCTTCGCCGATCCGGCGCAGGCCGGTAGCGCGTACGAAGGCGATCTTCTCGCTGCTGGCGCCGGACGACGTCGGGCCGATCATCAGCACTTCGGCGTGATCGGCGGTCCAGCCGGTTTCTTCTTCCAGTTCGCGCACGGCCGAGACTTCAATCGATTCGCCGGCGTGGATGTCGCCGACCAGGCCGGCCGGCATCTCGATGGTGGGTGCCTGCAGCGGCACGCGGAACTGCTCGACGAACAGCACCTTGTCCTCCGGGGTGACGGCGATGATGATGGCGGCCAGGCCACCGGCGTGGGTACGTTCGCTGTATTCCCAGGTGCCGCGCACCAGCATGCGCTGGTACTTGCCTTCATAGACGACACGCGGGGCTTCGGTGTTGCGCTGGCTCATGCGGGCTCGCTGGAATTGGAAAAGGATGGAGTGGGAACGGGGTCGGCCACACCGGCGGCATCGAACAGCCGGCGGCGGGTCATCGGGCCGAAGCGCAGGGTCTGGCACAGGCCACCGAGCAGCTCCGGGTCGGCCGCCTGGCGCAGCAGACCGGGTTGGCTGCCGTCCAGCGGCGCGTCCAGCGCGATGGTGGTCAGCTGGCGCCAGAGCTGGGCGTGCTCGCGCTGTTCGCGCAGGCGCACCGCCATCTGTGCCGCGCCGCGCAGGCGCAGGAACGGCACTTCGTCCAGGCGTTCGTACAGCGCATCCATGCTGCCGAAGTGGGCCAGCAGCACGGCGGCGGACTTGCTGCCGACACCACTGACACCGGGAATGTTGTCCACCGCATCGCCGCACAGTGCCAGGTAATCGGCGATCTGGTGCGCGTGCACGCCGTGCCGCGCCTTCACTCCGGCTACGTCCCAACGCTGGTTGCGTGCGTAGTCCCACTGCTCGTCGTGATCCAGCAGCAGCTGCGACAGGTCCTTGTCGGCGGAGATGATCACCCCGCGGTGGCTGCCACGGTGCACGTGCAGGGCGCTGCCGATCAGGTCATCGGCTTCGTATTCGTGGTGGGCAAGCACCGCAAGGCCCAACGCCGCGCACAGCGCCTTGCAGTGTACGAACTGGCGCTTGAGCGCTTCCGGCGCCGGGTCCCGATTGGCCTTGTAGGCAGGGTACAGGCGATGGCGGAAGCCGCTGTCGAGCGCTTCGTCGAAGGCGATGGCGATGTGCCGGGGGCGCTCGCGCTCCAGCAGGTCCAGCAGGAAGCGGGCGAAGCCGTGCACGGCGTTGGTCGGCCAGCCCTGCGCGTCCTGGAACTGGTCTGGCAGCGAATGCCAGGCGCGGAACACGTAGATGCTGGCATCAACCAGGTACAGCGACGGCGGCGGAGCCGGCAGGGTCATGCCGGTGGCGTCCAGTCGCGCAGCAGGGCCGCCGGATCGGGGCGCTCGCGTTCGGGTACATCGGCCTTGGGCGTGCCAATGTGGATGAAGCCGGCGATGCCTTCGCCTTCGGCCAGGCCCAGATGTGCCTGCACGACCGGGTCGAAGGCCATCCATGCAGTCAGCCACTGCGCACCGAAGCCCAGCGCCTGCGCGGCCTGCAGCAGGGCGAAGCAGACGCAGCCGGCGGTCATCAGCTGTTCCTGTTCGGGCACCTTCGGGTCCGGGCGCGGGCTGGCGACCACCACGATCACCAGCGGCGCATGGCTGAAACGCTGGCGGTCCTTCTCGAATACCGCCTCGCCGGCATGCGGGTCGCGCTGGCGGCTGCGCTCGGCCAGGAAGTCGCCCAGAGTGTGACGTGCATCGCCGGCAATCTTCAGGAAGCGGAACGGTACGCGCTTGCCGTGGTCGGGCACGCGCACGGCCGAGGCCAGCATGCGCTGCAGGGTGGCTGGATCCGGTCCGGGCTCGCCCAGTTGCCGCGAGGGCACCGAGCGGCGGGCATCCAGGGCAAGCAGGGCAGCGGGGTCGGGCATGGAGTCTGAACCGGTCATCACGGGTGTTTGATTATAGTCGGGGTGGTCAATGACGCCGTCTGTGTCGCGTCCCGCCCCTGAATATCAAACTGTGATGAACATCATGCCACTGGCGGGAAAGGGACGACCGCTTCCTCTCGCCTCGTGGGCCTCGCACGGCTTACGATATCTATCTTGCCGGGCCGCCGGTCATGAGGTTTGAAGTGAGGACTGTTTCACTGTCCGTGACGGGCTGGCCGGCCTACCATCGACGTACCGGTACATGGGGTGTGCCGGCCGTCGCGATGTCCATGCTGTCTGTCGTACCAGAGAAGGTGGGGAGCCTTCCCGAATGATGAGCGCGCCCACACCGATGGGATCGCCGGGCCGTGACCCGGTCCAGCTTCAGCGTGCCCGGGACATGGTCCTGCCGGCGCTGTGCCTGGCGTTCGGGGCCGCACTGGCGCGTTTCGACGATGCACTGTTCGACCGCGCCGGCAATGCTGGCTCGTCGCAGCTGCTGTTCCTGGATGCGATGCGCGAGCTGCGCCGTCGCCGTGAGGACATCGCCGCCGCCTTCGCCGGCCACCTGCAGCGGGCCTGGGATGCACTGGCCAGTGGCGAGCCGTTGTCGGCCGAAGCCACCCTGTCCGGGCCGGCCGAGGATGGCCTTAGCCTGCTGGCTGAACATGTACTGGAATCGCGGCTGGCGGTGCGCAACTTCGCTACCGTGCTGCTGCGCGACTTCAAGCCGGTGCTGGCGCGGCTGGATCGCCGCCTGGGCCGGCTGATCGGTGGCCTCGAACTGGATGCCGACCACAACCCGATCAGCCCCGAGCACCTGGGCGTGGCCATCCACGAGGCCTTTGCCGGCTGCGAGCTGGCCCCGGAAGTGCATCTGGTGCTGATCAAGCTGTGTGAGCGCGACCTGCGCGCGCCGGTGGGCCGCATCTACGAGAAGCTGGACGAGCAGCTGGCCGCCGCTGGCGTGATGTCGCAGATGGGGGCGCCGCGGCGTCCACTGTCTGCCGCGCCCGACCCGCGCATGGCGCCCGGGTCGGACGATCTGGTCGAGCCGCGCCACGCGGCGGGCTTCGAATCCGAATTCAGCGATGATGAACAGGCCGCGCCGGCCTGGGCACAGCGCTTCGCTGCGCGCTGGTCCGAGCGCCGTGGCCACATGCAGCAGCACCTCGGGAGCGAGGATGCCGGCAACGGCGAGGCGTATGCCGGCCAGCAGGGAATGCTGCTGGAGGCCCTGCATGAGCTGCTGCAGCAGACCCGTCACGTTCGTGAGGACGCCACCTCGGCAGCGCAGGTCGCGGTTGGCCAGCACCGCCCGTTGAGCCAGCGCGAGATGATGTCGGTGCTGTCGCTGCTGCAGGCCACGCCCAGCGCCACCCTGCGTGCGGCCATCGGCGAGGACGGCGAATCACTGGCGCAGCGGCTGAAGAGTGAAGTGCTGTCCAGCGCCACCCGTCTCGGCGTCGATCCTGGCCAGACCCGGCTGGACCCGCAGGACGAAGATGCGATCGATCTGGTCGGCATGCTGTTCGACGTGATGCTGGACGAACGCGAGCTGGAGGGCCGTTCGCGCGAGTTGATCGGCCGCCTGGTGGTGCCCTTCGTCAAGGTGGCGATGCTCGACCGCCGCATGTTCGTGCAGAAGACCCACCCGGCCCGCAAGCTGCTCAACTCGCTGGCCGAAGCCTGCGAGGGCAATACCGGCGAAAGCCAGGCCGAGCGCATGCTGATGGCCAAGGTCGAGGAAATCATCGAGCGCTTGGTTGCCGAGTTCAACGAGAACCTGGCGATCTTCCTGACTCTGGAAGAAGAATTCCGCGAATTCCTTGTGCAGCATCGCCGCCGTGTGGAGATCGCCGAGCGCCGCGCCGCCGAAACGCAGCGCGGCCAGGAGAAGCTGGAAATGGCCCGCAGCCGGGCGGGTGCCGAACTGGATCGCCGCATCGGCGATGCCACCCTGCCGCCGGCCATCGCTGAGTTCCTGCGCCAGCCATGGCAGCACCACCTGACCCTGGCGCTGCTGCGCGAGGGCGAGGAGGGCGCGTCGGTGGCCGAGGCACTGAGCCTGGCTGACGGCCTGCTGGAGGAAGTGGCCGAGGCCCGCCGCCAGATCGTCGGCAAGCCGTGGCTGCAGGCCTGGCAGCCGGTGCTGGCCAAGGTATTTGCCAGCGTCGGCGTGCACGGCGATGCCGCCACCGGTGCCATCGACGCCCTGCACGACACCCTGCAGGGCATTGCGGAATCGCGACCGGAACTGCAGCGCGCGCTGCCGGAGCTGCCGCAGGTTGCCTTGCCGGCGCCACCGGTGGCTGAGTCGCCAGCGGTGGAGCTCGGCGGGCAGATCGACGCCGACGATTTCGACAACGCCGACGCCGACCGCTTCCGACGCATGGAAATCGGCAACTGGCTGGACTTCGTCGACAAGGACGGCAAGGTGCAGGCCGGCAAGCTGTCCTGGGTCAGCCCGATTTCCTCGCGCCTGCTGTTCGTCAACCGCCGCGGCGTGCGCTTCTGCGTGGCCTCGCCGGAAGAACTGGCAGTGATGGTGCGGCTGGGCCGCCTGCGCGCCCACGTCGACGATGGCGCCTTCGACAGCGCGATGCAGGGTGTGATCGATCGGCTGGACCCGGGCAGCGCAACACTGCACTGAGCCGTGGCCGCCTGCTAGGATCGGGAAAACTCACCGATCAGCGGGGACCTGCATGGCCGTGGCGTTGCTGGGGATCAAGGAGACCGCGCCGGGCGAACGGCGCGTGGCGTTGACGCCGGAAACCGCGCGCAAGCTCGGTGCCTTGGGCATCACTGTCTGGTATGAGGCCGGCGCCGGTCTGGCGGCGGGATTTACCGATGCTGCCTATGACGACGCCGGTGCACGTGTGTTCGATGTAGGTCGCTGGGCCGAGATCGATATCCTGCTGTGCGTGCAGGCACCGCCGGTGGCGGTCCTGGAGCAGCTCAAGCCCGCTGCCAGCGTGGTCGGCCTGCTGACTCCGGCCAGTGATCCGGCGCTTGCGGCATTGGCCGCTGGCGACCGCCTGCACCTGTTCCCACTGCAGCAGCTGCCGCGCACCACCCGCGCGCAGGCGATGGATGTACTCAGCTCGCAGGCCGGCATGGCCGGTTACAAGGCGGCACTGATCGCGGCCGAGCGTGCGCCGCGTTTCTTCCCGATGCTGACCACCGCCGCCGGTACCGTGCGCCCGGCCAAGGTGCTGGTGATCGGTGCCGGTGTGGCCGGTCTGCAGGCCATCGCCACCGCGCGTCGTCTCGGTGCACAGGTGGAAGGTTTCGACGTGCGCCCGGAAACCCGCGAGCAGATCCAGTCGCTGGGCGCGCGCTTCCTTGATCTTGGTGTGAGTGCAGCCGGTGAAGGCGGCTATGCGCGTGCGTTGACCGATGAGGAACGCGCCGAGCAGCAGCGCCGGCTGGCCGACCACCTGCGCAGCGTGGATGTGGTGATCTGCACGGCAGCGGTACCGGGGCGACCGGCGCCGACGATCGTGACTGCCGCGATGGTGGAAGGCATGGCCACCGGCAGCGTCATTGTCGATCTGGCGGCAGAGAGCGGCGGCAACTGCGCACTGACCCAGCCGGGGCAGTGCATCGAACATCAGGGCGTGACCATCGATGGCCCGCTTGGCCTGGCCAGCCGCGGCGCGACCCAGGCCAGCGAGATGTACGCGCGCAACCTGCTCAACTTCGTCGCCTTGTTCGTGCGCGAAGGGGAGCTCAGTTTCGACTGGGACGACGAGTTGCTGGCGAAGACACGCTGGCAGGCGTGAGCCGGTAGCGCCGGTTGCCTTCCCGGTAGATCCACGCCATGCGTGGAGGAACGGCCCAGCGTGCGGACCAGGGTCCGCACCCACCCTGCGGATGCCGGCGTTACCGCGGCTTCGCCGGCGGCGGGTTGTCGCGCACCCAGTCCTTGCGTTGTTCCGGCGTCATCTGCGACCAGCGCTCGCGCAGGGCGTCGCGCTGTTCCGGCGGCATGTTCCGCATCTGACCGAACAGGGCCCGGGCCTGCTCACGCTGTTCCGGGTTCATGTGCTCGAAGCGGCGCAGGCCACGGCGGGCCTTGTCGCGCTCCTCCGGGCTCATCGATTGCCAGCGCTGGCCATGCGCAAGCATGCGCTGGCGCTGGCCGGCATCGGCGCTGTTCCAGCGGTCGCGCAGCGGCGCCAGCAGGGATTCGCGCTGCGCTTCGCTCAGGTGTTCCCACGCCGGCAGCGGTGCGGCCGGCGCAGGGCGTGCGGCAGGGGCGGGCGCGGCGCTCTGCGCCAGTGCCGGGAAGGCCGGCAGCAGCAACAGGGTCATCAGCAGGGGCAGGGTGTGCAGTCGGGACATGATTCACTCCATCGCCAGGTCGGTATCGCCCAGCCACAGGTACAGATCGGGATTTTCGTCGTAGAGCGCGCTGTTGTCTTCCGCCGAGGCAAGCACAGGTGCCGGCGCAGGGCCCGTCAGGGTGCCGTGGCCGGTGAACTGCAGGCCGATACCCAGTGCCACCACCAGTGAACAGGCACTGGCCAGCCACCAGCGCCAGCGCCCGCGATGGGCGGCCGTGGCGCCGTGGCGAGCCTGGCGCAGCCGGGCCAGCGTTGCCGGCGACAGCGCGTGCAGCGACTGCGCGTGCAGGCTGCGCAGGGTGTCATCGGAAGGCAGGGAGCGGTTCACGGGTGGGTCTCCAGATAATCCTGCAGCGCCTGGCGGGCGCGTGCCAGATGGGTTTTTACCGCGCCTTCGCTGCAGCCCATGGCGCGGGCGGTGGTGGCCCCGTCCAGGTCCTGCAGCACGCGCAGGGTGAAGGCCTCGCGCTGGCGGGCGGGCAGGCGGCGCAACGCGTCCACCAGCTGTTGGTACTGCTGGCGCTGTTCGTGCGCCTGTGCCGGGTCCGGGCCGGGGTCGGCCCAGTCGATCTCGCCGCCGTCGGCGTCCTGGTTGTCGCGCCAGAACGGCAGTCGGAAGCGGCGCCGGCGCTGCACGTCGATCACGCGCCGGCGCAGGATGCTCCAGAACAGCGGGGCCCATTCGGCAGCCGGCTTGTCGGCGTAGTCCAGCATGCGCAGCAGCGCGTCCTGCACCGCGTCCATGGCGTCTTCGCGCTGGCGCAGGCCGGCCTCGGCGAAGCGGAACGCGCGCGGGCCAACACTGGCCAGGAACGCCTCCAGCGACGCCGGCAGGGCATCGGTCTCGGCGCTCGGGGGGACGGGGCTGCTCACCAGCACAGGGTACGGTTCCTCGCTCGGGGTCACCATCGACAACGCGTGAGCGCGGCTTCGGTTGACGCCGGGCGCGCACCGGGTTCAGCCCATGGTTATGATGGGACGACGAAGACAGAGCAGGAGCGTTGCCGGTGAGTGACGGGTTCGTAGCGCTGTACATCTTCATGCTGGCAGCCATCGCCGGCCACGTGATCATTTCGCGGGTGCCGGTGATCCTGCATACCCCGCTGATGTCGGGCTCCAACTTCATCCACGGCATCGTGCTGATCGGTGCAATGGTGGTGCTGGGGCACGCGCAGACACCGCTGGAGAAAGCTCTGGGCTTCCTCGCCGTGGTGCTTGGTGCCGGCAACGCCGCCGGTGGCTACGTGGTCACCGCGCGCATGCTGGAAATGTTCAAGCCGAGCGCGCCCAAGGGCGGCAAGGACGAGCCGAAGGAGCCGCAGGCTTGAACATCAGCACCGTCGAACTGCTCGATTGGCTGGTCAAGGCCAGCTACCTCGTCGCCGCCACGCTGTTCCTGCTGGGCCTGCAGCGCATGGCTTCGCCGCTGACCGCGCGCAGCGGCATCCGCTGGGCCGGGCTGGGCATGCTGCTGGCCACGGTGGCGACTTTCTTCCTGCCCGAACTGCATAACGTGCCGCTGATCCTGGTGGCGCTGCTGCTGGGCGCGGGCCTGGCCTGGTGGTCGGCCGGCAAGGTTGCCATCACCGACATGCCGCAGATGGTGGCGCTCTACAACGGCATGGGCGGCGGCTCGGCCGCGGCCATCGGTGCAGTGGAACTGCTGCGCTACGCCTTCCTCGCCAACCGTGATACCAGCCACTGGAGCGCACAGGCGCTGGCCGACCTCGCTGCCCGCCAACCCTCGGGCATGGTGCTGCTGCTGGCGGTGGTCGGCGCGGCCATCGGTGCGGTGTCGCTGTCCGGCTCGGTGATTGCCTGGGCCAAGCTCGATGGCCGCCTGGACAAGCGGGTGACCTGGCCGGGCCAGCAGGTGATGAACCTGCTGGTGGCACTGGCGGTGGTGGTGCTGGCGATCATCGCGGCCAGCACGCTCAACACCTGGGCGATCGTCGCGTTCTTCGTGCTGGCACTGGCACTGGGCGTGCTGATGACGCTGCCGATCGGTGGCGCCGACATGCCGGTGGTGATCTCGCTGTACAACGCGTTCACCGGCCTGGCGGTGTCGTTCGAAGGCTATGTGCTGGGCAACGAGGCGCTGATCATCGCCGGCATGATGGTCGGCGCGGCGGGCATCCTGCTGACCCGGCTGATGGCCAAGGCGATGAACCGGCCGATCCGCAACGTGTTGTTCTCCAACTTCGGCGGCGGCGCCGGCGGCGAAGCGCAGGAGATCACTGGCGCGCAGAAGCCGATTGAAGCGTCGGACGTCGCGGCGATGATGGCCTACGCCGAACGCGTGGTGATCGTGCCCGGTTATGGCATGGCGGTGGCGCAGGCCCAGCACAAGATCTGGGAGCTGGCGCAGCGGTTGGGCCAGCGCGGGGTGAAGGTGAAGTTCGCGATCCACCCGGTGGCTGGGCGCATGCCTGGGCACATGAACGTGCTGCTGGCCGAAGCGGGTGTGCCCTACGACCTGATCGCCGACATGGACGACATCAACCCGGAATTTGCCAACACCGATGTGGTGCTGGTGATCGGTGCCAACGACGTGGTCAATCCGGTGGCACGTACCGACCCGGCCAGCCCGATCTACGGCATGCCGGTGCTGGATGTGGTCAACGCGCGCAACGTGGTGGTGATCAAGCGCGGCAAGGGCACCGGTTTTGCCGGCATCGAGAATGCGCTGTTCTACGCCGACAACACCCGCATGCTGTACGGCGATGGTGCGGAAGCGGCGGCCTCGCTGGTGAGCGAACTGAAGGCGCTCGACGGCGGGCATTGAGCGGCGGCTGCATCGGGGAGGTGCGGACCTTGGTCCGCATGCTTCTGCCGGCCAGCGGCCGGCACTACCCCCATCCACGCATGGCGGCTGCGCCCGGCACTACCGAATCCACGCGTGGTGGTTGCATCGGGTAGGTGCGGACCTTGGTCCGCACGCTTCTGCCGGCCAGCGGCCGGCACTA
>NZ_JAWJTG010000067.1:0-14448 GCF_032911605.1 Stenotrophomonas mexicanensis | reverse complement strand
AGGACATCACCCTTTCACGGTGGCGACCGGGGTTCGAATCCCCGTGGGGACGCCAATTCTTTAAAACCCCGGCTTCGGCCGGGGTTTTTCTTTGCCTGTGATTCCTGGGAAGGCCCTATCCACGCATGGCGCGGATCTACTGCAGGGCCGGGATGGATCCGGCGGCCGGTTGGCCCAGTAGATCCACGCCATGCGTGGATGGCTTCAACTCGGCCACACCTCAGAACCGGCGATACATCCCGATCGATGCAGGTGCGGTGGGTGCGAAACCAAACTGCGCGTACAACCGGTGCGCTTCACCATCCGCCAGAAGGCTGACGTATGCCGACGGCGGCAGGTTCGCCTGCATCCAGCCCTCCAGGCGACGCATCACTTCCTTGCCCAGGCCCTGCCCCTGCAGGCGCGGCAACACAGCGATATCGCAGACCTGCAGGTGGCAGCCCCCATCGCCGACGATGCGCCCCATCGCCACCAGCTCGTTACCCTGGTAGGCACACACGCCATACAGGGTATTGGGCAGCGCGCGTGCCGCCGCCTCCTGGCTCTTGGCACTGAGGCCCGCCAGCACACGCAGCTGGCAATAGTCTTCGACCGTGGGCACGGCGTCGCGGAACTGGCAGGCGACGGAATCATTCATGCGCTATCTCCCTGTAGGTCGGGCTATCCTGCCTCATCCATGTCGCAGCTGCTGCGACCCACGCCCGCAGAGTTCCCATGTGCTATTCCGCCCTCATCCGCGCCGACTACGCCAAGCTGGTGCGCGAGTTCGGCGCCATCCTGTCGCTGGAAGAATTCGCGGAGCTGTACGCGCACGATCCTGGCAAGAAGCGCCCCAGAACTCCCAAGGCGATGGATGACGGCTTCGCCGGCGCGCGCACCGAGCAGGGCCGCGACATCGCCGCGAAAATCCAGCAGTGGCATGCGCAGGAACGCCAGGATCTGGAAGCGGAGCTGGCCCGCCAGCGCGAGCGACGCGATATTGCCAATGCCACGCTGGCGACCCGCCCCACCCAGAAGGCACGCAACGACCTGCGCGTGGCCGGCAACCGCATCGATCGTGCGCAGGCTCGGCTGGAAGACCTGCACCGGGTGCAGTTGCTGCCGCGCGACAACCGCATTTTCCCCGGTACCTACGCACCGGTGATGGTCAGCGAGGGCGGCAAACGCGTGATCAAGCCGATGCGCTACCAGTGCCGGCTGCCGGACAAGCCTGCGCGCAACGACGTGCTATATCCGGGCACCTACAACGCGCGGCGCGACAGCCTGGAAGGCTATTGGCGCTGTGCGTTCGGGCTGCGCCACGGCGTGGTGGTGGTGCAGGCGTTCTATGAGCACGTGCCACGCCATGCCATCGCCGGCCGTACGCTGGGTGCCGATGAGAAGGATCAGGACGTGGTGCTGGAGTTCCGGCCCGATCCCCCGCGCGACCTGCTGCTGGCCTGCCTGTGGGCGGAATGGGAAGGACCGGAAGGTCGCCTCCTGTCATTTGCCACGATCACCGACACGCCTCCGCACGACGTCGCCGCTGCGGGCCATGACCGCGGCGTCGTTCCCATCCGCAAGGAACACCTCGATGCCTGGCTCAATCCCGATCCGGATGACCTGGCGCGGCAGTACCGCATCCTCGACGACCGCGAGGAGATCCGCTACGTATACGAAGAAGCGGGCTGAACACCGCGCACAGATGAAAAACCCCGCCTGGGCGGGGTTCATGGATCAGGGATTGCCGCCGCACATCGCCTCTTCGCAGAAGGCCTGTTCCTGCAGGCATTGTTCGACCTCTCCACCCCGCGCGATGCAGCTCTTGTAGAGCTGGAAACAGGGCTGGCCACACCACGCAGCAGAGGCCGTACCACCGAAGACCGCCATCGAAAGGACACCCGCAGCTACCATGCGCTTGATCCACTTCTTCATGCCACTCTCCTTGTAGGCCTGAGCATTCAGGCCCGGGCAGGATACGCCCACCGCTTCAGCACGCGCCAATCAGGCGCTGGCGCTGGCGCGGCCCACTGCGCGTACCAGCGCCTGGCTCAGATCTGCCGAGAGATAGGGCTTCACCAGCAGCACGCCGGCCAGCATCGGCTCGGGCAGCTGCTCGGCCTGCATCCCGGTGGCCAACACGAACGGCACCCCGCGCGCCGACAGTGCCGCAGCCACCGGCTCGCTGGTCTCATTGCGGGCCAGGCGGTAATCGAGCAGGGCCACGTCCGGGGTCGACGCCTGCAGCAGGCGCAGCGCTTCAGCCACGCTCGCGGCCAGCCCCACCACCGTCGCACCGGCATGCACCAGCTGCATCTGCAGCAGTGCGGCACTCATCTCGTCGTTCTCGACCACCAGCACCCTCAGGTCCTGCAACACTGTCATCGGCTACCGCTCCTGGAGGCATTCAAGCCGCCGCAGTATAGCCATGACAGGGCCGAAGCCGACAGGAGGCGCCCCGATCGGCCTCCCCACTATGAAAGCCGTGCCGACCTCGGTTACACTCGCACGCTGCCTGCCGGTGTGGCGGAATGGTATACGCAGCTGACTCAAAATCAGCCGGGGGTGACCCCATGAAGGTTCGAGTCCTTTCACCGGCACCACTGCATCAAAGGCCAGGTCCCCGACCTGGCCTTTTGCATTTTCAGGACCGGAGCGCCGACACTGGCGACGATGCCAACGCCCGCCCTGCCCACGCTCCCTGCCACCCTGCCCGCACGGCTGCGTCCACTGCACGTGGATGATGCTGCCGCCTGGGCCGGCTATCTCTCGCTGCCGGGCGTGACCGAGCACACCAGCTGGGGCGACGTTTCCGAAAGAGCACTGCGCTGCCAGATCGCCGGTTACCTGCCCACGGCAACGGACCAGCGCTGGGCGCTGGTGGGCGCCGACAGCCAGCTGATCGGCACCGTTGGCCTGAACGGAATCGACCTGTCGCATGGCCGCGGCGAACTTGCCTATGATCTCGATCCGCGCTGGCAGGGTCAGGGACTGGCCACGCACGCAGCACGCGCGGTGCTCGAATGGGGCCATGCCGCACTCGCTCTGGTCCGAATCCAGGCGACTGTCCTGGACAGCAACGCCCGCTCGATCGCCGTGCTGGAACGCATCGGCATGCAGCGCGAAGGCCTGCTGCGCGCTTACCGGCGGGTTCGAGGACAGCCCCGTGACTTCTGGATGTACGCCCGCGTCGAAGGCTCCGCGTCACCATGCTGAAACACAACTGCGACTTCCGGCAAGCTTTGGAATAGACGCAGCGCACACTTTTCTTGCAAGCCACACGTGCTTCTGCCTATCGTGATCCCAGCCGGAGCTGGGGGCGGGGGAATGCATGACGTTGCGTGCGGCACTGTTTTTTCTGGTCACGCACGCGCTCGTCATTGCCTTTGTTGGCCCGCAGGACCCGGTCGGCTCCTACCTGATGCTGATCACTGCGCCGTTGCTGGCTGCACTGGCCTGCGTGCGGCGTGCGCGTGACAGCCGCCAGGCGGCCTGCAAATGGCGGACGCTGGGCGCTGCCGTGGGCCTGTTCTCGCTGGCCCTGCTCGCCCTGCTGTACCGCAATGTGGCCGGCCTCGATCCTGCGCAGATGACCGTGTCTTCGCTGATCCTGTACGTGTTCTACCGCATCCCCCTGACCTACGTGGCCGCCAGCCCGGGCGGCGGCAACCGCTGCATCCGCGCGGTGGACCTGCTGATCATCGCGCTGCTGTGGCTGCTGTACTTCGGGCACACGCGGGCGATGGCGCATTTCAACGCCGCATTGTGGACGCAGTGCCTGAACGCCATGAGCAACCTACAGAACAGCCTGGTGTTCTGCTTCGCGCTGATCCGCTTCCTGGCCGAGGACAATCCCGACCGCCGCGATTTCTTCCGGACACTTGCGATCTACGCGCTGGGCTATTTCCTGCTGGCGTTCTACATCAACACCTACCAGCCGCAGCTGCCTGACGGCAACTGGGGGGACCTGCTGATCAGCGGACTGTTCGTGGTGCTGGCCGTCATGGCCGCCAGCAAGCGCCGCTATCCGGCGGTGGAGGTATCGCGCAGCCTGCGCCGCATCGTCGACGCCGGCGTGCCGTTGATGCTGCCCTTGCTGCTGATGATGGTGGCGCTGCTGGTCGCGCGCCTGCAGCCCACCCTGGCCACGGTGGGCTTCATTGGTGCCATGCTCGGTTATGCCCTGCGCAGCGTGCTGAGCCAGGTGGAGATCCAGCGCCAGCGCGATGAGCTGGAAACGCTGGCGCGGCGCGATCCGCTGACTGGGCTGGGCAACCGCCGCAGCTTCGACGAATCTCTTGGCAATGCCCGTGGCCGCGCACGCCGCCAGGGACTCGGGCTGGCGGTACTGATGATCGACATCGACCACTTCAAACGGCTCAATGACACCTATGGCCATCCGGAGGGTGATCGTCGCCTGCAGTCGGTCGCCGCCATTCTTGATGGCTGCCTGCAACGAGGTGACGATCTGCTGGCGCGCTATGGCGGCGAAGAGTTCATCGCCGCCCTGCCCTCGCCCGATGCCGCCCACGCACTGGGCCTGGGCGAACGGCTGCGCGCTTCGGTCGAAGCCGCAGCCCTGCCCGCCCCCGAGGCCACCATCACCATCAGCATCGGCGTGGCCTGGCAGGCACCCGGCGAAGACCGCGATCCGCGCGACCTGGTCGAACGCGCCGACCAGGCCCTGTATCGCGCCAAACATGCCGGACGCAACTGCGTACGCGGCGACACCGATAGCAAAGAAGACCCGTCCGGTCGCCGCGCCTAGACCGCGTGCAGCCCCGCTGTTCCGTGCCGGTGCCCGGCCCCGCCCTGCACGCGGAAACTGGCCACGGTCTGCAGCAGCTGCGCCGACTGCTCTTCCATGCTGCGCGCCGCCGCCGACGCCTCCTCGACCAGGGCCGCGTTCTGCTGGGTGCCCTGATCGATCAGGTCGACCGCATGATTCATCTGCTGGATATCGTCGCTCTGCTGCTGCGAGGCCGTGCTGATTTCAGTCATCAGGTCACTGACCCGGCGCACGTTGGTCACGATTTCATCCATGGTACGGCCCGCGCTCTCAACCTGCGCCGTGCCGGCGCCCACATTGGCAACCGACTCATCGATCAGGTGCTTGATCTCCTTGGCTGCGCTGGCCGAACGCTGCGACAGCGCGCGGATCTCAGTGGCGACCACGGCAAAGCCGCGGCCATGTTCACCGGCACGCGCAGCCTCCACCGCTGCGTTCAGCGCGAGAATGTTGGTCTGGAAGGCGATGCCGTCGATCACTCCGATGATGTCGACGATGCGCCGCGACGAGGCATTGATCACCGCCATCGTCTCGACCACTTCATGCACCACAGTGCCGCCTCGAGCGGCGACGTCGGCCGCTCCACCGGCCAGTTGGCTGGCCTGGCGCGCGTTGGTGGCCGTGCGCTGCACGGTCTCGGCCAGGCCTTTCATCGACACAGCGGTTTCCTCCAGCGAGGCCGCCTGCTGCTCGGTACGCTGCGAGAGGTCGCTGTTGCCCTGTGCGATTTCGGTCGCGCCGACTGCGATGGTGTCCGCGGCGAACTTGATCTGGCCGATGATCGCGGCCATCGCCTCGACCAGCGAATTCACGCCTTCGCACAGTTCGGCGATCGACCCGTTCTTGTCGGCGGTGGCCACGCGCTGGGTCAGATCGCCCTGCTTGGCGGCAGCCACCACCTCGCGGGTCTGCGCCACGGCGCGCTGCATGGCCTGGTTCTCGTGCACCTGCGCGGTGATGTCGGTGGCGTACTTGACGACCTTGAACGGCTTGCCATTGAGGTCCAGGATCGGGTTGTAGGATGCCTGGATCCAGACCTCGCGCCCGCCCTTGCCCAGGCGCCGATACTGGCCGGCGTCATATTCGCCGCGCCCGAGCTTCTCCCAGAACTGGCGATACTCGACGCTGCTGCGATGCTCAGGCTCGACAAACAACGAATGGTGCTGCCCGCGCACTTCGTCCAGGCTGTAGCCGGTAGCGGCCAGGAAATTGTCATTGGCCGACAGGATGCGGCCATCCATGCTGAACTCGATCACCGCCTGCGATTTGGCGATCGCGGCCAGTTGCCCCGCCGAGTCGGCCGCCTGCAGCTTCTGCGCGGTGATGTCGGTCGCGAACTTGACCACCTTGTACGGCCGCCCCTGGCGGTCCAGCACCGGGTTGTACGAAGCCTGGATCCAGATCTCGCGCAGACCTTTGCCGAAGCGGCGGTACTGTCCGGCGTCATATTCGCCACGCCCCAGGCGTACCCAGAAGTCGCGGTATTCCGCGCTGCGCGCCTGCTCGGGGTCGACGAACAGGGAGTGATGCTTGCCCTGGATCTCCTCCAGCCGGTAACCCATCGCCTGCAGGAAATTGTCATTGGCCCGCAGGATGGTGCCGTCGAGCGCGAACTCGATGACGGCCTGCACGCGATGCAGCGCGGCCACCTGCGCTTCCAGCTCGGTGCGGTCGGTCATCGCCGCCTCTGTGCTGGTGCGTTGCTGCGGCGCCAGCACGCCAAGCAGCGCACGCCACGGCGACCAACGGGTATGCAGCTCGGCCGGCGCCTGCGCGCCTGCCGTGAAGCCTGGAATGAGCATTGTCTGATCCTCGGTGTCCGGTAAGCGGTTGTGACCCGACGGGCGGGATGCCCGGCGGCAACATCAGTTGCCAGGGACTACAGGTGCCAACGGGCACCTCTCGAGCGACTGCCAAGAACGTCTGCTGCGGGTGCGATCGGCATCTGGAAACGGCGGAACACACTGCGCGGACCATCCGTCGGGGGCAGCCTGGGGTCCTGCGGCGGGTGACTGGAGCGGGATCCAGAGGGAGTATCGGCGACGCCGTCGGCCGCTTTAGCGGGATTCCGCGACGTCCGTCGCAACTCCGTGCATTGCAGCCGGAATGCGGTAGACGATTGCCGTGTACTTCACGCCCTGCTCACGTACCACAGCCTGCCCACCAAGGGACTCAGCCAATGCACGGCTGGACCGGTTCCGTTCCGCCACCGGGTAGCGGAACGCAGCACAGCGCAGGCGCCCGGAGGCCGCCGCCCACACCGCCGCCACTGCCTCGCGGCCATAGCCGTGCCCATGCATCACTTCTGCGATCCAGATGCCCAGTTCGGGTTCTGCTTCACGGGCTCGATGCAGGCCTGCCAGGCCAAGGAATACCCCATCCCCGCGCCTGCGGATCACCAACGTGATGTCGGTCCCGTCGGCGATGGTAAGCAGCCACGTCCGCCAGACGGCAGCAAACGCCTCCTTCGAGGGTGGCGGCTCAAACGCCATATAGCGGGTCAGCCCGGGTGTGATTGCCACAAATGCCTCGTCGGCGTCACCGGGCGTGAATGGCCGGAGGTGCAGCCGCGGACTGTCGATGGTCCAGTCGTCCAATGTCATCTTCTGCATCGCCTGGGCATTGCGTACAGCATCGCTCAGCAGAAGGATGCAGCTCAAGGCAGAAAGGTTTACATGACCAATGCGGGATTCCCCAGCAGGAGAAAATGACCAGCATGAAGGTCCCGCAGGATGCTCATCGACATGGAGATCGCATGTTCCCTCGCTTTGCCAGCCTTCTCTTCCTGGCCCTGTGCAGCAGCAGCGCGCTGGCCAACGACGCCGCCTATCGACCCGCCTTCCACCCCGACCAGCTGAAGGGACCACCCGCAGGACGCCCGAACGAAGTGCTGGTGCTGGGCAGCCCGCACCTGTCCAGCCTGCCGGAGACCTTCACGCTGGCGATGCTGGAACCTCTGCTGCAGCGCCTGGAAGCCTGGCGGCCCACCGCGATCGCGGTGGAGAACCTGTCCGGCCTGCAGTGTGACTTCATGCGCCGCAATCCGGCCCGATACGCGGAGAGCGTAGCGGACTACTGCGTCGATCCGGCACCGGCGCAGGCCGCCACCGGCCTGGACGTGCCCAGCGCCAACGTGGAGATGGAACGCCTGCTTGCGGATTGGCCGAAGGCGCCGACCGCTGCCCAGCGGCGCCGATTGGCCGCCGTGTTCCTGGCCGCGGGCGAAAGCAGCTCGGCAGTCGTCCAATGGCTGCGGCTGTCCAGGGAAGAGCGACGTGCTTCGGACAGCCTGACACCGGAGCTGGTGCAGTTCCTCGACACGCGCATGGCCCGCCGCAACGAGGCCGGACTGGTGGCCGGCGTACTTGCGGCACGCCTGGGGCTGGAGCGCCTGTGGTCGGTCGACGACCACACTGCAGATTCGCCAACACCGGAATCGCAGCAGAAGGCCTACGCTGCCGCCATACGCGGTGCCTGGGACAATTCCTTCGTCAAAGCGCGCAGGGCGGCCGATGAACGACTGGAGGCCAATCTTGCTCAACCGGATGGATTGCTCGCAATGTATCGCGCCTACAACACGCCCGAGGCCGCGATGGTGGCCTTCAACAGCGATTTCGGCGCGACCCTCGTCGAGCCCTCGCCGGAAGGCTTCGGCCGCAACTACGTGGGCTACTGGGAAACCCGCAACCTGCGCATGGTCGCCAACATGCGCGACATCCTGGGCCAGCATCCAGGCACCCGCATGCTGACCATCGTCGGTGCCTCGCACAAGGGCTACTACGAGGCTTACCTCGACCTGATGCACGACGTGCAGCTGGTCAGTTCGGATGAAGTACTGCGCTGACGCAACATGACGTGGAGGATGCGGTGACCATCCACCGCATCACTCCACCGCGTTCCTGCCCGTCCGCCACAGCACGATGCTGGCGGCACCGATACAGGACAGCGTCAACACCAGCAGGGCGACCGCGCCGCCCTGCAGTACCGGCAGCAGGGCCTGCGCGTGAAGGTCGCCGCGCAGCTGTTCCGCACGCAGGCAGGCGGCCAGCGCGAGGCACCAGCCAACCATCGCCGGGGCGTAGGCCCGCATCGCAACCGGGTTCCAGACCTTCATGGGATCACCTGCATGAGTGGATGTGCGCGCAGTATTCGCGCACGCCCTCTCACAGGCTGAGATCAGCCCTCGGCGGCTTCGGAATCATCGCCGGGCAGCTCACTGGCCTCGCCCTGCACCTGTACGTTGTTGCGACCCATTGCCTTGGCCCGGTAGCACTGGGCATCAGCCGCCGCCACGGCCTGGTCCACGCTCATCCCACCCGCCAATGGCGCGATACCGATGCTGGCACCCACATGCAGGCGGTCCCGGTCCCACGGAATCGACAGCGATGCCAGGGTGTGCAGCAGTTCACCGCCGATGCGCGCGGCACGACGCGGCGTGCAGCCGGACAGGATCACTGCGAATTCGTCGCCGCCCAGACGCGCCACTACGTCCGAATCGCGCACACCGTGGCGCAGCACGCTGGCCACCGCCCACAGCACGGCATCGCCGGCCAGATGGCCCCAGGTGTCGTTGACCGGCTTGAAGCGGTCCAGGTCGATGTACATCAACGACGCGGCCTGGCCAGTTCGCTCGACGCGGGTGATCGCCTGCTGCAGATGCACCTCGAAACCGCGACGGTTGCTCAGCTCGGTGAGCGGATCGATCTCGGCCAGATGGCGCGCTTCGCGCTGGCGCGCGCGCTGCTGGGTGTCATCACGCAGTACCCACACTGCACCGCGTACATGACCTTCATCATCGCGCAGCCAGGCACGGGTCAGGTCGACCGGGATCGTGGCCGTGCCCAGGCGCAGCAGAAGATCGGCGTGCAGGTCCACCGCATTGCTTTCCGGGTCCAGCAGGACCGACACATCCAGTACCGAGCCGGGCGCATATTCGGTGGTCAGTGCCAGCACGTCCTGCACCTTGTGCCCGGCCAGCGACAGCGCGCCATCACCCGCCAGGGTGCGTACTGCGGCGGCATTGGCGTAGTCGATACGGCCATCCAGGCTGACACTGAGCACCAGGTCGGCAACCGCATCAAGCGTGATACGGCTGCGCTGCTCGCTCTCGAACAGGCGCTGCTCGCTGCTGCGCTGGGCGCTGATGTCCTGGATCTGCGACACGAAATGCAGCGGTTCACCGTGCTCGGTGCGCACCAGCGACACCGACAGCCGCGCCCAGATCACCTTGCCGTCGCGATCGAGATAGCGCTTTTCCAGGTGGTAGTGGCTGCGCCGCCCGGCCAGCAGATCCTGCACCAGGGCCAGGTCGGTCTGCAGGTCATCGGGGTGGGTCAGGCGCTGGAAATCAACCTGCAGCAGTTCTTCGCGGGGGTAGCCCAGGATCCGGCACAGTGCGTCATTGACGTCCAGCCAGCGTCCTTCCAGCGACACCAGCGCCATGCCCAGCGCCGCCGACGTGAACGCACCGGCGAATTTCTCTGCCGACAGGCGTGCTTCGGCGCGCGCCTGCAGGATCTCGGTGATGTCGATGGACATGCCGACATAGCCGATCCGCGCGCCGCCGGCACCATCCATGCGGCTGATCGACAAGCGCACCTGGCGTGGCTGGCCATCCTTGCGCCGCAGTGTCCACTGCCGTGAATAGGTCTGCTCATCGGCGCGGGCGCTGAGTGCTTCAAACGCGCCCGGCAGGCGTCCGTCCGCAGCCGCCAGCGGCCGCAGCCAGGCCGCCAGCTCGTCCGGATCGTGGAAATCACCCAGTCGCCGCTGGCCGACCACTTCTTCCGCGCTGTAACCCAGCAGGCGTTCCGCGCCGGTATTGAACAGGGTGATGGTGCCTTCGGTATCGGTCGCGATCACCGCCACCTCATCGGACGCGTCGACCACGGCCTGCAATCGCTGCCGGCTCTCGGCCGCATCCTGCCGCGCCTGCTGCAGCTCGGTCACGTCGGCGTGCGCACCGGCCATCCACAGCGGTCGTCCCTGCCCGTCCCATTCGAACACGCGGCCACGATCGTGGATCCATATCCACTGGCCATTCTTGTGGCGCATGCGCAGCAGGCAGACATAGTTGTCGCTGAGGCCTTCGAAGTGATCCTCGAGTGCCGCGTCGGACAGGACGATGTCGTCGGGGTGGACCAGCTTCAGGAACGTCTTCTGGCACACCGGCTCCAGCTCTTCCAGGCGATAGCCGACAATCTCCGCCCAGCGCGCATTGACCCGCATTTCGCCGGTCTGCACGTTCCATTCCCAGGTACCGGCAGCGGTGCCGTCGATGATCATGGCCAGGCGCCGGCGCTCTTCTGCCAGTTCCTGCAGGCGCCGCTCGAGCAGCCCGTTGCCGTTGTTTCCCTGGCCCGCCATCAATCCGGTCCCCGGCCCGCACAGGCGGGCAGCAGCCGCAGCACAACGCTGCAGCCCTCAACGAAGACAACGGATCCTGCTGGCGTCATGGCCCTCCCCAGCGACAGCGGGGAGGCCAAACGCCCCCCTCAGGCGCAAGTGTGCGCAATCACGGGGAAAATCGACAAGTCCCCCGCCACGAATCAAGCGTGACGGGGGACACGGTCCTCAACTGCGCTTGGCGCGGGCGAAGGCCTCCGCCAGGGCGTTGTTGGCCGGGGGCGCGGACTGAGCGGGACGGCCGCCATTGCCCTGGCCCCGGTTTGGCCCGCGGTTCTGGCCGCCTGCGTCGCGGCGCGGCCCCTGCCCCTGGCCGCGGTCATCACGCTGGCCCGGGCGGCTGGTGGCCTGCCCGGGGGTGTCGTCCAGGCGCCGGGTCAGGGCGATGCGCTTGCGCGCCACGTCCACCTCCAGCACCTTGACCTTGACGATATCGCCGGCCTTGACGACGTCGCGCGGGTCCTTCACGAAGGTATCGGAGAGCGCCGAGATGTGGATCAGGCCGTCCTGGTGCACGCCGATATCGACAAAGGCGCCAAAGGCCGCCACGTTGCTGACCACGCCTTCCAGCACCATGCCCTCGCGCAGGTCCTTGATGTCCTCGACGCCCTCGGCGAAGCGCGCCGCCTTGAACTCCGGACGCGGATCGCGGCCCGGCTTCTCCAGTTCCTTCAGGATGTCGCGCACGGTCGGCACGCCGAAGGTGGCATCTGTGAACTGCTCGGCCTTCAGGCCACGCAGGAAGCTGCCGTCACCGATCAGCGCCTTGATCGGGCGCGAGGTGCTGGCCACGATGCGCTCGACCACCGGGTAGGCTTCGGGATGCACCGCCGAGGCGTCCAGCGGCTGGTCACCATCGGCGATACGCAGGAAGCCGGCGCACTGCTCGAAGGTCTTCTCGCCCAGGCGCGCGACCTTCAGCAGGTCCTTGCGACGCTTGAACGGGCCATTGTCGTCACGATGGCGCACGATGTTCTCGGCCACCGTGGACGACAGGCCGGACACGCGCGACAGCAGCGCGGCCGAAGCGGTGTTCACGTACACGCCCACGGCATTCACGCAGTCCTCGACCCGCGCATCCAGCGCCCGCGCCAGGCGGTACTGGTCCACGTCGTGCTGGTACTGGCCGACACCGATCGCCTTGGGTTCGATCTTGACCAGTTCGGCCAGCGGATCCTGCAGGCGGCGCGCGATGGACACCGCGCCACGCAGCGACACGTCCAGCCCCGGGAATTCCTTGGCCGCGAACTCGGACGCCGAGTACACCGACGCGCCCGCCTCGCTGACCACCACCTTCTGCAGCTTCGGGTTGGCGGCAGCCTTGATCGCTTCGCCGGCCAGCTTGTCGGTTTCGCGGCTGGCGGTGCCGTTGCCGATCGCGATCAGTTCCACGTTGTGCTTGGCGCACAGCTGCTTGATCGTCTGCAGCGACTGGTCCCACTGCCGGCGCGGCTCGTGCGGGTAGATGGTCTCGGTGGCGACCAGCTTGCCGGTGGCATCGACCACGGCAATCTTGCAGCCGGTGCGGATGCCCGGATCCAGCCCGAGTACGGTCTTCGGGCCCGCCGGAGCCGCCAGCAGCAGGTCCTTCAGGTTGTCGCCGAACACTGCGATGGCTTCGGCCTCGGCCTTTTCGCGAGCCTGGTTGAACAGGTCCAGCAGCAGATGGGTGTGCAGCTTGGCACGCCAGGTCAGGCGGCAGGCATCCAGCAGCCAGCGGTCGGCGGCGCGGCCCTGATCGGCGATGCCGGCCTTGCGCGCCACGCGTCCTTCGGCGTACTGGTGGCCGGCCTCGGCCTCGTTGCCCGGGTCCAGCTCCAGGAACAGGATCTCCTCGCGGCGCGCACGGAACAGCGCCAGCAAGCGGTGCGAGGGAATCTTCGCCAGCGCCTCGGCGTGTTCGAAATAGTCACGGTACTTGGCGCCTTCGGTTTCCTTGCCCTCGGCCACGCGGGCACGGATCACGCCGGTCTCGCCCAGCCAGGTGCGCAGCTCACCGACCAGCGCGGCATCTTCGCCCCAGCGCTCCATCAGGATCGCGCGTGCACCTTCCAGCGCAGCCTTGGTGTCGGCCACGCCCTTGTCGGTGTCGACGAAGGAAGCCGCGAAGACCTGAGGGTCCTGCGTCGGGTCGGCCAGCAGGCCATCAGCCAGCGGTTCCAGACCGGCCTCGCGGGCGATCTGGGCGCGGGTACGGCGCTTGGGCTTGTACGGCAGGTACAGGTCTTCCAGCCGGCTCTTGGTGTCGGCGGCCAGGATGTCGTTGCGCAGTTCGTCGCTGAGCTTGCCCTGCTCACCGATGCTGGCCAGCACCGCCGCGCGACGGTCTTCCAGTTCGCGCAGGTAGGTCAGGCGCACTTCCAGGTTGCGCAGCTGGGTGTCGTCCAGGCCCCCGGTCACTTCCTTGCGGTAGCGCGCGATGAACGGAACGCTGGCGCCCTCGTCGAGCAGGCCGACGGCGGCACGTACCTGGGCGGACTGGGCACCGATCTCGTCGGCGATGGTCTGGGCGATCTGCTGGGCGAGCGCGCTCTGGGCGTTCTTGGCGTCGTGCATTGCTTCAGGTCTGTGCCGCGTTACGGGAAGACCCCATTCTGGCAATCCACGACGGAGCCGGACAAGGCATTGACAGGGGGCGAGGTTCAGCGGCGGGGCCGGAGTGGACGCCGGCATCCTGGCGAAAAGAGGGCTCGGACTGGCCCTGGGCTGGGATGCCGGCGCGGGCGCGCGATGGTGGGCGCGCCCTGCCGCGTGTTGCGGAGGTCAGCGGTAGTGGCGGGCGGCGCGCTGCATGACGATCTCGTCACGCATGCCTTCCAGGGCCATCAGGCGGACCTTGCCGACACCCTGCAGTTCCATGAACCGCTCCGTGTAGAACTCCGGCCCCAGCGCGGTGTCGGCGCGGGATTTGCTGAAGCCGTAGGGCACCACGCCCTTCTCGCCATCCTTGCTACCACCGACATAAAGAACGATTGCCATGTGATGTATTCCTCCAAATTGCTACTGCGTACTGCACTCGATGAGCGATGCTGCGAGCTCATCGAGGGAGAGCTTACCGCGTCGAACCTGACTGGAACGTCACGAAGGCTAATGACGATCGGTTGCATGCAGATGACTGCGGGATCGCAGCAGAATGCTTACGGATCTTTAACTTCCGGCTAACGAATCCGCGGGGTATTCCCGCCAACGGCGCAGCCCCTCGTGGCTTGGTCGCGGAATGCGCTTCATGCGATTGGGCCGGGCGGGGTGGGGCCGCGGGACACGCCGTAAACCCG
>NZ_JAWJTG010000066.1:0-15429 GCF_032911605.1 Stenotrophomonas mexicanensis | reverse complement strand
CCCCCCCCCCCCCCCCCCCCCCCCCCCACTACCCTGCTTCAGCGCTTGACCTTGCGCAGCGACACCACCAGCGCCCACAGCGCCAGCAGCACGAACCACACGCCCGACCACATCGGCATGGTCAGGCCGAGGAAGGTCCAGTCGATGTTGCCGCAGTTGCCAGTGCCGGTCAGCACCGTGCGGAACACTTCCAGCGGCCCCATGGTCTCGCTCAGGAAGGCCAGCGGCGGGCCACAGGTGGACCCCATTTCCGGCGGCAGCATCTGCACGTAGACGTGGCGCGCGGCGATGCCGACACCCACTGCGGCGGCAATGAACGCCAGCACGCCATAGGTCGCGCGTCCGGGGCGGTTGGACGGACCATGCAGTGCACCGATCAGGAACAGCAGGCCAAGCGCAGCGAAGGCCAGGCGCTGGAAGATGCACAGCGGACACGGCTCCAGGCCCATCTTCAGCTGCAGGAAGATCGCGTAGCCAAGCAGGCCCGCGCAGATCAGGAAGCCCAGGAAGAACTGGGCGCGGAAGGGCCAGCGCAGTGGATTCATCGTCAACGCTCGAATGGATCAGGCGCCAAGCGTAACCGAGAGTGCGCGCCATTCGAACCGCCACAGGTGACGCCTGTCGGAACGGTGTGGGTCAGAGCCCTTTCCTGCAGAAAGGGATCCGCCCCCGGAAACGCAAAAGCCCGGCAGAGGCCGGGCTTTCGCTGTGTCGCATTGGAGCGGTCCGATTACTCGGCCACTTCCTCGGCCACGACCGGACGGTCAACCAGCTCGACGTAGGCCATCGGCGCGTTGTCGCCAGCGCGGAAGCCGCACTTCAGCAGACGCAGGTAGCCGCCCGGACGGTTCGCGTAGCGCGGGCCCAGGATGGTGAACAGGTTGCCCACGGCTTCGTTGTCGCGCAGGCGAGCGAAGGCCAGACGACGGTTGGCGACGGAGTCGACCTTGGCCAGGGTGATCAGCGGCTCGGCAACGCGGCGCAGTTCCTTGGCCTTCGGCAGGGTGGTCTTGATCAGCTCGTGCTTGAACAGCGAGGCAGCCATGTTCTTGAACATCGCTTCGCGGTGGGCGCTGGTACGGCTGAACTTACGGCCAGACTTCTGGTGACGCATGGTGATATTCCTTGGTTAATGATGAGACTGTGCGGATCGTTGTCGCCATCCTGGCGTTGCTGCGCGGACTGCGGTTGGTCCTGGCCACCCGTCCTGGGCGACCTGCCGCGCGAACCTGGGGTTCGTCGTGGCATGTTGTGTTGCGTTGAAGGCCCCACCGCGAACGGTGGAGCCTTCAGGCATTACCGATATCAGCCCAGCATGCCGTGGCTGGCGACACCGGCCGGCGGCCAGTTCTCCAGCTTCATGCCGAGCGACAGGCCGCGCTGAGCCAGCACTTCCTTGATCTCGGTGAGCGACTTCTTGCCCAGGTTCGGGGTCTTCAGCAGCTCCACTTCGGTCTTCTGGATCAGATCGCCGATGTAGTAGATGCTTTCAGCCTTCAGGCAGTTGGCCGAACGCACGGTCAGCTCCAGATCGTCGATCGGGCGCAGCAGCACCGGATCCACGCCGTTGTTGGCCGGCTTGGCTGCACCGCGGTCGCGGTGGGTGAAGTCACCGAACACCGACAGCTGGTCGCTGAGGATGTCGGCGGCGGTGCGCACGGCTTCCTCGGCGTCGATGGTGCCGTTGGTCTCGATATCGATGACCAGCTTGTCCAGGTCGGTACGCTGTTCGACGCGGGCCGCTTCCACGGCATAGGCGACGCGGCGGACCGGCGAGAACGAGGCATCCAGGACCAGACGGCCGATGGCACGGGTTTCTTCGTCCGGACGACGACGCGCGGCAGCCGGCTGGTAGCCGAAACCACGTTCGATCTTCAGACGCATGTTGATCGCCGTATCCTTGGTCAGGTGGCAGATCACGTGTTCGCCGTTCAGGATCTCCACATTGTGGTCGACCTTGATGTCGGCAGCGGTGACAACGCCCGGGCCCTGCTTGGACAGGGACAGGGTGGCGCTGTCGCCGGAGTGCATACGGATGGCCACGTCCTTGAGGTTCAGCAGGACTTCGAGCACGTCCTCCTGCAGACCTTCGACCGTGGTGTACTCATGCAACACGCCGTCGATTTCGACTTCCGTGATGGCGAAGCCCGGGATGGACGACAGCAGCACGCGACGCAGGGCATTACCCAGCGTATGCCCGTAACCCCGCTCCAAAGGTTCGATAACGACCTTTGCACGGGTGTCGGTAAGGCGTTCGATCTGCGGACCGCGAGGACGCAGAACCTGGTTGGCGGTAACCGTCATGTTGCGGGTTCTCCTAGTGAACCCCCGGCCGTCGCCGGGGGCTCTCCAATGTGAATTACTTCGAATACAGCTCGACGATCAGCGCTTCGTTGATGTCCGCAGGCAGATCCGAACGATCCGGAACAGCCTTGAAGATGCCGGTGAACTTGCCGGAATCCACTTCAACCCACGACGGGCTCAGGTCATGCTGGGCGGCGACGGTCAGGGCTTCCTGGACGCGCAGCTGCTTGGCAGCCTTTTCAGACAGAGCGATGGCGTCGCCAGCCTTGACCTGGTACGAAGCCAGGTTGACCGACTTGCCATTCACGGTGACGCCGCGGTGCGACACCAGCTGACGGGCAGCCGGACGGGTCACAGCGAAGCCCATGCGGTAGACGACGTTGTCCAGGCGGGTTTCCAGCAGCTGCAGCAGGTTCTCGCCGGTGTTGCCCTTCTTGGTCGAGGCCTTCTTGTAGTAGTTGCGGAACTGACGCTCCAGCAGGCCGTAGATACGCTTGACCTTCTGCTTTTCACGCAGCTGGGTGGCGTAGTCGGACAGCTTGCCCTTGCGGGCAGTGGCGCCGTGCTGGCCGGGCTTCTGCTCCAGCTTGCACTTCGAGTCCAGCGCACGCGCCGGGCTCTTCAGGGACAGGTCGGCGCCTTCGCGACGGGCGAGCTTACAGGTAGGACCGATATAACGAGCCATTTCTTATCGCTCCCTTTAGACGCGACGCTTCTTCGGCGGACGGCACCCGTTGTGCGGGATAGGCGTCACGTCGATGATGTTGGTGATCTTGTAGCCGACGTTGTTCAACGAACGCACGGCCGACTCACGGCCCGGACCCGGGCCCTTGATGCGGACTTCCAGCGACTTCACGCCGTAGTCCAGCGCAGCACGACCGGCCTTTTCAGCAGCCACCTGGGCAGCGAACGGGGTCGACTTGCGCGAACCGCGGAAGCCAGCGCCACCGGAGGTCGCCCACGACAGAGCGTTGCCCTGGCGGTCGGTGATGGTGACGATGGTGTTGTTGAACGAAGCGTGGACGTGGGCAACGCCGTCGGTGACGACGCGCTTGATCTTCTTCTTGGTCTTAGCAGCGGGCTTAGCCATTTCTCAGTCCCTTACTTCTTGATCGCCTTGCGCGGACCCTTGCGGGTGCGGGCGTTGGTACGGGTGCGCTGGCCACGCAGCGGGAGGCCACGACGGTGGCGCAGGCCGCGGTAGCAGCCCAGGTCCATCAGGCGCTTGATCGCGATGCCGATCTCACGGCGCAGATCGCCTTCCACGATGTACTTGCCGACTTCGGCGCGCAGGCGCTCGATTTCCGGCTCCGACAGATCGCGGATCTTGGTGGTCGAAGCAACGCCTGCGACTTCGCAGACCTTCTTCGAACGGGTACGGCCGATGCCGTAAATGCTTTGCAACCCGACCCAGACGTGCTTCTGGGCTGGCAGGTTGACGCCTGCAATACGCGCCATGACGCGGTTCTCCAGCTGAGTGATGGCCGACAGCGCGCCTCGGGCACGCCAATCCGGCAGGATGGATCAAAAAAGTGAACTAGCGATACTAACAAGGTTCCGGTTTACATGGAAGCCCGTGAAACCATTGGTTTCATGAACCCGGCCTGGGGAGTGTGCCCAGGCTCCGGCGCCGGATGGGGTTGGACCCGGGGTTTCCCCCGGAGCCGCCCGCGCTACTCCAGCGCGGGACCACCTCATCACACCCCCACCCGGAACCGCTGCGGGGGCCGCCCTTCGTTTGTGTGGCCGGAGTCCGCGAAGCGGAGGGACCATCACGTCAGGAAGACGAAAGTATAACAGGCCAATCAGCCGCGGGCAAAACCGCCGCGGTTGCCGCCCTTCAGGTTGGCCTTCTTCAGCAGGCTCTCGTACTGGTGGGACATCAGGTGCGCCTGCACCTGGGCGATGAAGTCCATCACCACCACCACCACGATCAGCAGCGAAGTACCACCGAAGTAGAACGAGGCGTTCAGCTGCGTGCGCATCAGTTCCGGCAGCAGGCAGACGATCACCAGGTAGGCCGAGCCGGCCGCGGTCAGGCGGGTCAGCACGCCGTCGATGTAGTCGGCAGTGGCCTTGCCCGGACGGATGCCCGGAATCAGCGCGCCCGACTTCTTCAGGTTGTCGGCGGTTTCCTGCGAGTTGAACACCAGCGCGGTATAGAAGAACGCGAAACCGGTGATCAGCGCAGCGAACACGATCATGTGCAGCGGCTCGCCCGGGCCGAGCGCGTTGGCGACCTTCTGCAGGACCTGGCCGAAGCTGCTCTGGTTGGCAGCCTGGCCGGACCACATGGCCAGGGTGGCCGGGAAGGCCAGCAGGCTCGAGGCGAAGATCGCCGGGATGACGCCGGCCATGTTGAGCTTCAGCGGCAGGAACGAGGTCTGGTTCATGTACGCGTTGCGACCGCCCTGGCGGCGCGCGTAGTTGACCGTGATCCGGCGCTGGCCACGCTCGACGAACACCACGAAGAAGGTGAAGGCGAGCACGACGATGGCGATCAGCAGCAGCTGGATGAACTGGATGTTGCCGTCGCGGTAGGCGTCGAAGGTGTGGATGATCGCACCCGGCAGGCCAGCGACGATACCGGCGAAGATGATCAGCGACACGCCATTGCCGATGCCGCGCTCGGTGACCTGCTCACCGACCCACATCAGGAACATGGTGCCGGCGGTCAGCGCGACCACGGCGGTGAGCACGAAGCCCATGCCCGGCGCGTACACGACCGGAGCGCCCGACGGCGAGACCTGGCCCTGCAGGGCCAGTGCGATCGAGCCACCCTGCACCACTGCCAGCAGCACGGCGCCGATGCGCGAATACTGGGTGATCTTGCGGCGGCCGGACTCACCTTCCTTCTGCATCGCCTTCAGGGCGGGGAAGATGTGCACGGCCAGCTGCATCACGATCGATGCCGAAATGTACGGCATCACGTTCAGCGCGAAGATGCTGAAACGGTGCAGGGCGCCGCCCGAGAACATGTTGAACATGTCCACGATGCCGCCGCCCTGCTGTTGCATCATGGCAAGCATGGCATCGGGATTGACGCCCGGCACCGGCACGTAGCAGCCGATGCGATAGACGATCAAAGCCCCGACGACGAACAGCAAACGTTGGCGAAGTTCAGTGAACTTGCCCATTCCGCCCGCGAGGTTACCGATGCCAGCTTGCGCCATGATTTTCTTACTCCGTTACGCTGCCGCCGGCAGCTTCGATCGCAGCCTTGGCACCAGCCGTGGCAGCGATACCCTTCAGGGTGAACGCCTTGGTCACTTCGCCCTTGACGACGACCTTGGCCTTCTTTGCAGTGCTCGGGACCAGCTTGGCAGCACGCAGGGCGGCGAAGTCGATCTCACCGGCCGGCAGCTTGTCCAGCGCGTACAGCAGCACTTCAGCGGTGTCCTTGGCGATCGGCGAACGGAAGCCGATCTTCGGCAGACGACGCTGCATGGGGGTCTGGCCGCCTTCGAAGCCAGCCTTGATCTTGCCGCCACCCTTACGGGCGAACGAACCCTTGTGGCCGCGGCCGGCAGTCTTGCCCAGGCCCGAGCCGATACCGCGACCGACGCGGGTGCGCTCGGTGCGGGCGCCCGGTGCCGGGCTCAGTTCATTGAGACGCAGAGTCATGATCGATTACTCCTCAACCTTGACGAGGTAGTGAACGGTGTTGATCAGACCGCGAACCTGCGGGCTGTCCTTCAGTTCACGCACATCGTTGAGCTTGTTCAGACCCAGAGCACGCACCGACAGGCGGTGACGCGACTGAGCACCACGCAGGCCGCGCACCAGGCGCACCTTCACAGTCTTGTTGGACTCATTAGCCATGGTTGAGTTCCTCCACCTTCTTGCCGCGCTTGGCCGCGATGCGAGCCGGCGACTGCGCAGCAGACAGGCCCTTCACGGTGGCACGCACCAGGTTGATCGGGTTGCGCGAACCGGTGGCCTTGGCCAGCACGTTCTTCACGCCAACGGCTTCCAGCACGGCGCGCATGGCACCGCCGGCGATGACGCCGGTACCTTCCGAAGCCGGCTGCATGAACACGCGGGCTGCGCCGTGACCATCCTTGATGGTGTGCCACAGGGTGCCGTTGTTCAGGTCAACGCTGACCAGGTTCTTGCGGGCCTGTTCCATCGACTTCTGGATGGCGACCGGCACTTCGCGGGCCTTGCCATAGCCGAAACCGACCTTGCCTTCGCCGTCGCCGACCACGGTCAGGGCGGTGAAGGTGAACTGGCGGCCACCCTTGACGGTCTTGCTGACGCGGTTGACCGCGACCAGCTTTTCGATCATGCCGTCGTCGACTTTCTCTTCGCGGTTACGGTCGCGATCGCGACCCCGCTGCTGACGCTCTTCTGCCATTTTGATTCCTTGGTAGTTTGGGTATGTACGGCTCGGGGCCGCTTATGGTTGTGGAATGTCGCGTTGTTCCGGTGGGCCACTGCAGAAGAGTGGCGCCGTCCAGCCTCACTCAGGCGGGCGAGCAGGCGGGCAGGAGACCACAGGTCCCCTGCCCTTATCCCTTAGAACTGCAGGCCGGCTTCGCGGGCGGCTTCTGCCAGGGCCTTGATGCGGCCGTGGTAGCGGTAGCCCGAACGATCGAAGGCAACCTTCTCGACGCCGGCGGCCTTGGCGCGCTCAGCGACGATACGGCCGACCTTGGCGGCGGCGTCGGCGTTCTTGCCGTTCTTCAGGCCTTCCATGACGTCGGTCTGGGTGGTGTTGGCAGCAGCCAGCACCTTGGAACCGTCGGCGGTGAAGACCTGGGCGTACAGGTGCTGGCCGGTGCGCAGCACCGACAGGCGGGCGACGCCGAGCTCACGGATGTGGGCGCGGGTCGACTTGGCGCGACGCAGGCGGGCGATGTTCTTGTTCATTTTGATTATTCCTTGAAAGCTGAAGGTTGGGCTTTTCCCTGAGGAGTCCGCACTAGGATGTGCGGGCTCTTGCGAGGGACTCGCACTTACGCCTTCTTGGCTTCCTTACGGATGATGACTTCGTCGGAGTACTTCACGCCCTTGCCCTTGTACGGCTCCGGCTTGCGGAACGCACGGATCTTGGCGGCAACTTCACCGACGACCTGCTTGTCAGCGCCCTGGACCAGGATCTCGGTCTGGGTCGGGGTGGTGATGGTGATGCCTTCCGGCGCCACGAACACGACCGGGTGCGAGAAGCCCAGCGACAGGCTCAGGTCCTTGCCCTGCATGGCAGCGCGGTAACCCACGCCGACCAGCTCCAGCTTGCGCTCGAAGCCTTCGGACACGCCCTTGACCATGTTGGCCAGGATCGCACGCACGGTGCCGGTCAGTGCGACCAGCTCGGCGTTCTCGGTGCTCAGGGTGGCAACGCCGTTGTCGACGTTGATGGCAATACCGGCCGGCTTGGCCAGCGACAGGGAACCCTTCGGGCCCTTGGCGGTGACGCTGTCCGACTGGACGTTCAGTTCAACCTTACCCAGGTCGATCGGCTTCTTGGCTACGCGGGACATAGTTCTACTCCTTTCGCCTTAGGCCACGAAGCACAGGACTTCGCCGCCGACGCCCAGCTGGCGCGCCTGCGCATCAGTCATGATGCCCTTGGAGGTGGAAATGATGGAGATACCCAGGCCGTTCATGACCTTCGGCAGCTCGCTCTTGCCGCGGTACTGGCGCAGGCCCGAACGCGAGAAGCGCTTCAGGGTCGCGATGACCGGCTTGCCTTCGAAATACTTCAGCACGATTTCCAGCTCGGACTTGTTGTTTTCCAGCTGGGTCACGCGCAGGTCGGTGATGTAACCCTCGTCCTTCAGGACCTGGGCGATCGCAACCTTGATCTTGGACGACGGGGCTTTCACCGTCTGCTTGCCAACCGCGGCCGCATTCTTGATGCGGACCAGCAGGTCGGCGATGGGATCAGTCATGCTCATATGAGTACCTTTGAGTGCACCGATATCCGCTTTCGCGAAAATCTGTTGTCTCCTGGAAACGGGCCAGGTCCCTTGATGCAGCGGGCCAGGGGCCCACTCCTACAACCCCGTTTGCACAGGGCAAGACGCGGGAGTATACGCCAAAAGAGCCCGGCTTGCGCCGGGCTCTTCGGTTTTTTTGCGTCGGGAAAGCTGAATGCCTCCCCTGCCCGGTTCAGGAACCCCCGAAGGGGCGCCTGATCGCAGGGCCGGCTGGGATTACCAGCTGGCCTTGCGCAGACCCGGGACGTCGCCGCGCATGGTGGCTTCACGCAGCTTGTTACGGCCCAGGCCGAACTTGCTGTAGACGCCACGCGGACGACCCGACAGCTCGCAACGGTTGCGCTGGCGGCTCGGCGACGAATCGCGCGGCAGCTTGGCCAGCTTGGTTGCGGCGTCGATCTTCTCTTCGTAGGTCGCGTCCACGGAGGACACGATCTTCTTCAGAGCTGCACGCTTTTCAGCGTACTTCTTTGCCAGCTTTTCCCGCTTGATGTCGCGGTTGACCATGGAGGTCTTTGCCATTTCGGTTTCCTCGACAGATCAGTTACGGAACGGGAACTTGAACGCTGCCAGCAGCGCCTTCGCTTCCGCGTCGGTCTTCGCAGTGGTGGTGATGGCGATATCCATACCGCGGATCGCGTCGACGGCGTCGAAGTCGATTTCCGGGAAGATGATCTGCTCCTTCACACCCATGTTGAAGTTGCCGCGGCCGTCGAAGGAACGACCGGAAACACCACGGAAGTCGCGCACGCGCGGCAGCGAGATGTTGATCAGGCGATCCAGGAACTCGTACATCTTGTGGCGACGCAGCGTGGTCTTGCAGCCGATCGGCCAACCATCGCGGATCTTGAACGACGCAACCGACACACGCGACTTGGTGACAACCGGCTTCTGGCCGGAAATCTTGGTCATGTCGCCGACGGCGTTTTCCAGGATCTTCTTGTTGGTGGCCGCTTCGCCGACACCCATGTTCAGGGTGACCTTGACCAGCTTCGGCACTTCCATCGGATTGGTGTAGCCGAACTGCTTCATCAGCGCCGGCACCACTTCGTCCTTGTAGAACTTTTCGAGACGGGAACTCATCTTCTCATTCCTCAGGCGTCGAGCGCCTCACCGCTGGAGCGGAACACACGCAGTTTGCGTCCATCCTCCAGCACCTTGAAGCCAACGCGTTCGCCCTTGCCCGAAGCCGGGTTCAGAACATTCACGTTGGAGATATGGATCGAAGCTTCGCGCTCGACCACGCCGCCGGCAACACCTGCCTGCGGGTTCGGCTTGGTGTGGCGCTTGACGATGTTCACGTTGGCGACGACCACACGGTCGCCGTCGACGCGGACGACTTCGCCCTGCTTGCCCTTGTCCTTGCCAGCGTTGACGACAACCTGGTCGCCCTTCTTGATACGGTTAGCCATGATTATCTCCTGTCGCTCACAGCACTTCGGGAGCGAGCGAGACGATCTTCATGAACTTCTCCGAACGAAGTTCACGGGTCACCGGCCCGAAGATACGGGTACCGATCGGCTCCTGCTTGCTGTTCAGCAGAACGGCAGCGTTGCCGTCGAAGCGGATCAGCGAGCCGTCGGCGCGACGCACACCCTTGCGGGTACGCACCACGACGGCGTCATACACTTCACCCTTCTTGACCTTGCCGCGCGGAATCGCATCCTTCACGGTGACCTTGATGATGTCGCCGATGCCGGCGTAACGGCGCTTGGAACCACCCAGCACCTTGAAGCACATCACCTGCTTGGCACCCGAATTGTCCGCGACGTCAAGGTAGCTCTGCATCTGGATCATGATTCAGCTCCTTATTCAGCCGCGCGCGTGATGACTTCCACCACGCGCCAGTTCTTGGTCTTGGACATCGGAGCAATCTCGGTCACGCGGACGACATCGCCTTCCTTGCAGGCGTTGTCGGCATCGTGGGCGTGCAGCTTCGTCGAGCGCTTGATGTACTTGCCGTACAGCGCGTGCTTGACCTGACGCTCAACCAGGACGGTAACCGTCTTGTCCATCTTGTTGCTGACGACACGGCCTTCGACCGTGCGCAGCGTCTTCTTTTCAGTATTGTCGCTCATAGCGGCCATCCTTACTTCGTGCTGCCGAGCAGGGTCTTGACGCGAGCAATCTCGCGACGGACCCGGCGAATGTCGTGGGTCTTCGGCAGCTGGCCGGTGACCTGCTGCATACGGACAGAGAACTGTTCCTTACGCAGGTCGATCAGGTGGGCCTTGAGTTCGTCAGCCGACTTTTCACGGAGAGTTTTGATATCCATCAGCGCACCGTACGGGTCACGAAAGTGGTGGTGACCGAGAGCTTGGCGGCGGCCAGGCGGAACGCCTCGCGAGCCACTTCCTCGGAAACACCCTCGATTTCATAGATCATGCGGCCGGGCTGGATCTGGGCCACCCAGTATTCCACGTTGCCCTTACCAGAACCCATTCGGACTTCGATGGGCTTCTTGGTGATGGGCTTGTCGGGGAACACGCGGATCCACATCTTGCCGCCGCGCTTGACGTAGCGGCTGATCGAGCGGCGGGCCGCTTCGATCTGACGCGCGGTCAGCTGACCGTGTGCGGTTGCCTTCAGGCCGTATTCGCCGAAGCTGACAGCGTTGGCGCTCCAGCTCAGGCCATCGTTACGGCCCTTGTGTACCTTGCGGTACTTGGTTCGCTTGGGTTGCAACATTGTCGTTACCTCGCTTCACGGGCCGGGCGCTGACGGTCACCACGGTCGCCGCGATCGTGACGATCGTTGCGCGACGGGGTGTCGTCCTGCTTTTCCTGGCCAACCTGGGAGAAATCGAAGACCTCGCCCTTGTAGATCCAGACCTTGATGCCGATGATGCCGTAGGTCGTCTTGGCTTCAGCGAAGCCATAGTCGATGTCGGCACGCAGGGTGTGCAGCGGCACGCGGCCTTCGCGGTACCACTCCGAACGGGCGATTTCTGCACCGTTGAGGCGGCCACCGACGTTGACCTTGATGCCCAGGGCACCCAGACGCATCGCGTTGCCGACCGAGCGCTTCATTGCACGGCGGAACATGATGCGACGCTCCAGCTGCTGGGCGATCGACTCGGCAACGAGCTGCGCGTCCAGTTCCGGCTTGCGCACTTCGGTGACGTTGATGTGCGCCGGGACGCCCATCATCTCGCTCACTTCCTTGCGCAGCTTCTCGATGTCCTCACCGCGCTTGCCGATCACCACGCCCGGACGGGCGGTGTGGATCGTCACGCGAGCGGTCTTGGCCGGACGCTCGATCAGGATCTTGCTGATGCCGGCCTGAGCCAGCTTCTTGCGCAGCATTTCGCGCACTTTCAGGTCGGCTGCCAGGTAACCAGCGAACTCGGCCTTGTTGGCGTACCACTTGGAGTTCCAGTCCTTGGAAATGCCGAGGCGGATACCAATCGGATGAACTTTATGACCCATGGTCTTTTCCTTATCCGCTTACTTGGCGGCGCCCACAACCACAGTGATGTGGCTGGTGCGCTTGAGGATGCGGGTACCGCGGCCTTTCGCCCGCGCCATGAAACGCTTCAGGGTCGGACCTTCATCAACCATGATGGTCTGAACCTTCAGCTCGTCGACGTCGGCGCCCTGGTTGTTCTCGGCGTTGGCAATTGCCGACTCCACCACCTTCTTGATCAGGTGGGCAGCCTTCTTGTCCGAGAACTTCAGCAGGTTGACCGCACGCTCGGCCGGCAGACCGCGCACCTGGTCAGCGACCAGACGAGCCTTCTGCGGGGAGATGCGCGCAGTGCGCAGGATGGCTTTCGCTTCCATTGTCATCTCTCCTTACTTGCCCGACTTCTTGTCACCACCGTGACCCTTGAAGGTCCGGGTGATGGCAAATTCGCCGAGCTTGTGGCCGACCATGTTCTCGTTGACGAGAACCGGGATGTGGTTCTTGCCGTTATGCACGGCAATGGTGACGCCTACCATGTCAGGCAGGATCATCGAACGGCGCGACCAGGTCTTGATCGGCTTCTTGCTGCCCGCAGCGGCCTCCACCTTCTTGACGAGGTGGTGATCGACGAACGGGCCCTTCTTGAGTGAACGTGCCATGGTCGATTAGCCCCTACGATCGCGGACGATGAACTGCTGAGTGCGCTTGTTATGGCGCGTCTTGTAACCCTTGGTCGGGACACCCCACGGGGTGACCGGATGCGGATTACCCTGGCCGGCCTTCGCCTCACCACCACCGTGCGGGTGGTCAACCGGGTTCATGGCAGCACCACGAACGGTCGGGCGGACGCCGCGCCAACGCTTGGCACCGGCCTTGCCCAGCTTTTCCAGGCTGTGCTCGTCGTTGCCGACTTCGCCGATGGTGGCGCAGCACTCGACCGGAACCTTACGCATTTCACCCGAGCGCAGGCGCAGGGTGGCGTAGATGCCTTCGCGAGCCACCAGCTGCACGGCCGCACCAGCGGCGCGAGCGATCTGAGCGCCCTTGCCCGGCTTCAGTTCGATGCAGTGGATGGTGGTGCCGACCGGGATGTTGCGCAGCGGCAGGGTGTTGCCAGCCTTGATCGGGGCATCCGAACCAGCGATCACCTGATCACCAGCCTTCAGGCCCTTCGGGGCGATGATGTAGCGACGCTCACCGTCGACGTAGCACAGCAGAGCGATGTGCGCGGTGCGGTTCGGATCGTATTCGATGCGTTCCACGCGCGCCGGGATGCCCAGCTTGTTGCGCTTGAAGTCGATGATGCGGTAGTGCTGCTTGGCACCACCACCGACGTGACGCACGGTGATGCGGCCATGGTGGTTACGACCACCCGAGCGGCTCTGCGACTCGACCAGCGCAGCGTGCGGAGCACCCTTGTGCAGGTCGGGAGTGACCACGCGCACGGCCGAACGGCGGCCGGGGGAAGTGGGCTTGAATTTCATCAATGGCATGGGATGTACCTCAGGCCTTGGCCGTTACATCGATCGACTGGCCATCGGCCAGGCGAACGTACGCCTTGCGCCAATCGCCGCGGCGGCCAGCACGGTTACGGAAGGACTTGTTCTTGCCCTTGACGTTGACCACGTTGACGGCTTCGACCTTGACGTCGAACAGCTGCTCAACCGCGGCCTTTACATCGGCCTTGGTGGCTTCGTTCGAAACTTCGAAGACATACTGGTTGGAGAGTTCCTGCAGGCGCGCGGTCTTTTCGGAGACACGCGGGGCACGCAGCACGCTGAAGATTTTTTCGTTGCTGTTCATGCCAGCCACTCCTCGACCTTCTTGACCGCGTCAGCGGTGATGACGACCGTGTCGGCACCCACCAGCGAGACCGGATCCAGACCCTGGACGTCACGCACCTGCACGTACGGCAGATTGCGGGCGGACAGGTACAGGTGCTCGGACGCTTCTTCGGTGACGATCAGCGGGCGCTTGCCCACTTCCAGGCCGGCCAGCTTGGCGATCAGACCCTTCGTGTTGGTCACTTCGACGTCGAAGGACTCCACGATGGTCAGACGGCCCTGACGGTTCAGCTCGGACAGGATCGCGCACATGGCGGCACGGTACTGCTTACGATTGACCTTCTGCTCGAAGCTGCGCGGCTTGGCCGCGAAGGTGACACCGCCGCCGACGAAGATCGGAGCCGTCAGTGCGCCATGACGCGCGCCGCCGCCCTTCTGCTTCTTCGACTTCTTGGTGGTACCAGCCACTTCGGAGCGAGTCTTCTGTGCCTTGGTGCCGGCGCGACCGGCGTTGCGGTAGGCAACGACGACCTGGTGGACCAGATCTTCGCTGAAATCGCGACCGAACACGGCGTCGGAGACCGAGACCTTGTTGTTGCTACCCGTGATAACGAGTTCCATCGTCATCTCTCCTTATGCCTTGCTCGCCGGACGGACGATCACGTCGCCACCCGCCGCGCCCGGAACGGCGCCGCGAACGGCGATCAGACCGCGCTCGACGTCGACCTTGACCACTTCCAGGTTCTGGGTGCTCTGCTGCACCGCGCCCATGTGGCCCGACATCTTCTTGCCCGGGAAAACGCGACCCGGGGTCTGGCGCTGACCCAGCGAACCCGGCGCGCGATGCGACAGCGAGTTACCGTGGGTTGCATCGCCCATACGGAAGTTGTGGCGCTTGATGGTGCCCTGGAAGCCCTTACCCTTGGTGACACCCTGGACGTCGACGATCTGGCCGACTTCGAAGATGTCCGCCTTGACTTCGCCGCCAACGGCGAAATCGCCGAGCTGCGCGTCTTCAACGCGGAATTCCCACAGGCCACGACCCGCTTCCACCTTCGCCTTGGCGAAGTGGCCGGCTTCCGGCTTGTTGACCAGGGCAGCGCGACGCGCGCCGACGGTCACCTGCACGGCGCTGTAGCCGTCGGTTTCGACGGTCTTGATCTGCGCGATGCGGTTCGGGGTTGCTTCGATCAGGGTCACCGGGATGGAGCGGCCATCTTCAGTGAACACGCGGCTCATGCCAGCCTTGCGGCCCACGAAGCCCAACGAATACTTCTTCGTCATGGTCGTAGTCCTCAGGTCAGCTTGATCTGAACGTCGACGCCGGCAGCCAGTTCGAGCTTCATCAGCGCGTCCACGGTCTTGTCATTCGGGTCAACGATATCGAGCACGCGCTTGTGCGTGCGGGTCTCGTACTGGTCACGCGCGTCCTTGTCGACGTGCGGGGAAACGAGAACGGTGTAACGCTCGATCTTGGTCGGCAGCGGGATCGGGCCACGCACTTGCGCGCCGGTCCGCTTTGCCGTTTCAACGATCTCGCTGGCCGAACGGTCGATCAGACGATGATCAAACGCTTTCAGCCGGATCCGGATCTTTTGGTCCGCCATGGCGGTAGGTTCCTTCGTTAAAAGAGCGACAGACAAAGCCTCTGGGTTGCTTTGTCCCATGAAATTCCTGAATACGGACGACCCACAGTCCTGCAGGCCGCCAAGGTCACTCCATAGACCTCAAAAACGTAGGCAGACCAGTTACCCGGCCTGCCCAGACGTAGAAGCATAATGGCACGCAAGGCAGCTGTCAACAGTCGCCTGTTGACGCCGCCTGAATGGCATTGACCCTTCCTGGTCCGGGGAACACAAGGCACATCCTGTGCCTGCTTTCCCATTTGATACGCCCCGATGCCCTACCCAGGCAACATCGGGGCGCAGATACTACCAGATTACTCGATGATCTTCGAGACCACGCCGGCGCCGACGGTACGGCCGCCTTCGCGG
>NZ_JAWJTG010000065.1:0-15894 GCF_032911605.1 Stenotrophomonas mexicanensis | reverse complement strand
GATCAGAAGGTTGCAGCTCTTTTAGAACCGTCCGTGATATCGGGGTAGAACCCAAGGCATAGCCTGACCCGCAGATGCGCGAGATAGCAGCGCCATACAGTCCTTACAGTCCTTCGATAACCTGCATCTTCTTTTCGTAGTGAAGATCCTTCCCGTAAAAGTAGTCTGCCGAACACTGGCTCTTTACGGGCGCGTTGAGGACGGCGCGCTGGCGCGCGAAATTGAAGAGATTTATCGCCAAGTTCTCGCCATCCAGTGTGAATGGGCGCAAGTGGCAACGCGGGACGAAATGCTGATTCTTGAGTGCGGCCATAGAGCCCGATTGTGAGGGTGTCGGGCTCTCAGCATCAAGGCCTGCCCTGCGAGGTGGGCGTATTGGGCAATAGCCGTCCTTCGGAATGGGTCGACTCCGGCAGCTTGCTGGCCGGAGAGCGCTGGTGGTACGGATTGTTTGCGGCGCATCGAATTTGCTGTTGGGCGTTATGTCCCGGTAGCTTGTGATCTTAGGATGCAGCGTTGACCGGCGCCCTGAGGCGCTGGTGCGAGCGGGACTCTCGCTGCTATGACCGCAGCATCACTAGGGTGGGGTGGCTGCTTCTAGCGTTTAAATCGAGCCGAGCGCTGCAGGCCGGCACGAAAGACGGAGGCCGTTGTTGAATGTACATGTGCGGGATAGTCTGCTCACGGCCAGAAGCAGACGTCGGGTTGCCGAATGGAATTAGGACGTCCGAGCCCTGTCTGATGGTGTCTACGCAGCTGAACCAACACACCATGCGTTATGCGGTTGCCCAGGCTGCTACTGGCCGGGAGCCTGATCTGGACTTATCATGCGGATCGGAGATGGCGTACCTCCCTTAACCACCGCAGCTTCCAAGCGGTTGATGACGCCTGCAGTTGCCTGACCTCGGTCGGGGCTGCAGGCTGTTGTCCTGACGCCTCGCTCGCTGGTCAGCCCGATTCCTTGTCGCGGGTGACCCATGTCGAAGATCAAACGCTCCAGATTGCTGCACCCTCCGTCCCACCTTGTGAAGTGGACGCTACTTGCCTGCCTGGTTGCTGTATTGGCCGGGAGCGCCTCCGCTTTCTTCCTCCTTTCCCTGGATGTGGCTACCGATTGGCGGCTGGCGTACCCGTGGGTGATCTGGCTGCTCCCCGTTGCCGGTTTTGCAGTGGGGCTGGTGTATCACTTGGCGGGCAAGCCGGTCGGCAACGGCAATAACCTCATCATTGACGAAATCCATGACCCCAAGCGGGTCGTGCCGCTCCGCATGGCACCGCTGGTCCTGGGAGGCACGCTGGTTTCGCACCTGTTTGGTGCCTCGGTGGGCCGGGAGGGTACAGCAGTTCAAATGGGCGCCGCGTTGTCCGACCAGCTCACCGGCCCATTCCGCCTCACGTCAGAAGAGCGCCGCATTCTGCTGATGGCTGGGATGAGCGCAGGCTTCGCATCGGTGTTTGGCACGCCGCTGGCGGGCGCGGTATTTGGGCTGGAGGTGCTGGCCATCGGACGCATGCGGTATGACGCCCTCTATCCGTGTCTGGCGGCAAGCATTCTGTCCGACCAGGTGGCTCGCGCCTGGGCGTCCAGCATGCCCACCACCTCATTGCCGAGATCGTTCCGATCGGTGTCTGGAGTGTCGTGGCCATGGTCCTGTCCGGAGTTCTATTTGGGTGGGTCGGTCGCCTGTTCTCCACTTCGGCGCACCGCCTCGGGGCGCTCATCAAGCGCCACATCCGCTACGCGCCCTTGCGGCCCTTTCTCGGCGGCATCGTGATTGCTGTTGCCGTATGCGCCCTTGGTTCGCAGCAATACATCGGGCTCGGTACTGCAGACATAGCCGGATCCTTCGATCGCCCCATGCGTCCGTGGGATTTTGCGGGCAAGTTCGGATTCACCGTCGTCTCGCTGGCATCAGGGTTCAAGGGCGGCGAAGTCACCCCGCTCTTCTACATCGGCGCCACCTTGGGCAATGCGTTGGCTCCCTTGATGCATCTTCCGTTTGCCTTCATGGCCGGCATCGGATTTGTCGCGGTGTTTGCCGGAGCTGCCAACACCCCTATTGCAACTACCCTCATGGCCATGGAGCTGTTTGGAGTGGAGATGGGACCGCTGGCGGCGATCGCATGCGTTACCGCCTATCTGTTCTCAGGCCACACCGGCATCTACAGCGCGCAACGCTTGGCGCATGGAAAGCGAACGCTGGAACTGCACGCTGCCGAGCCGCGCCTGTCCGACCTGGCGGCGTTAACGCGCCATCACCCAACTGGCCATAGCAGCCAGCAGCACGACCAAGACCGGCGGAGCACGCGCGACTACCAGTAGCCCGAACGCAACCAGCGCCATCGCGACATCCCATTGGTCATGGATCGCGCTCGTCCACACCGGGTCGTACAACGCCGCCAGCAGGATGCCGACCACCCCGGCGTTGACGCCTGCAATCGACGCCTGCAGGTCCCTGCGGTCGCGCAGGGCCTCCCAGAACGGCAGCACCCCTACAAGCACGAGAGCGGCTGGCAGGAAAATGATCACCAACAGGGCAAAACCTCCTGCCCAGCCACCCAGCGGCGCCTCGGCCATGGCCCCCAGGTATGCTGCAAAGGAGAAGAGAGGGCCCGGCACCGCCTGCGCCGCACCGTACCCGGCGAGCAGATCCGCCGTGCTCACGGTGCCGCTCTGGACGACCGCGGTCTGCAGCAACGGCAGCACGACGTGGCCGCCGCCGAAGACCAGGGCACCAGCGCGGTACACACCCTCCAACAGCGCGGCCAAGGGGGTGCCGCTAGCCACCGCCCATAAGGGCAGCAGTACAAGCGGCAGCACCAGTAGCGCCAGTGCCACCGAGCCGATTCTTCGCGAGACGGAATAGCCGCCGTCTGATTGGCCGGAAGCCGGTTCGATCTTCAGCATCCAGCGACCGATCAATCCGCTGAGGATGATCACCACGAGCTGACCGACGACCGAGGGTATGGACAAAGTCAACACAGCGGTAAAAAACGCCATCCCTGCCCGTAGGCGGTCCGGGCACAGGGACTTGGCCATTCCCCATACCGCCTGGGCCACCACGGCAACGGCCACGATCTTCAGGCCATGCAGCCAGCCAGATTCAACGATGCCCTGGTATTCGGCAACGCCCAAGGCGAACAGAATCATCAGCACGGCCGATGGCAGGGTAAAGCCAGCCCAAGCTGCCAACAGGCCAGGCCAGCCGGCGCGACGCAAGCCCAGCGCCATGCCTACCTGGCTGCTGGCCGGGCCTGGCAGTAATTGGCACAGGGCCACCAGATCGGAGTAGCTGCGGTCCGTCAGCCAACGGCGGCGCTCGACGAACTCAAGGCGGAAGTAGCTCAGGTGGGCGATCGGGCCGCCGAACGACGTCAGTCCCAGTCGCAGGAACACCAGGAAGACGCGCCATGCGCTGTCGCTTGTCGTGGGATTCAGCGCCGGCATGGGGCATGACCTCCTGTGGTTCTCAGCGGCGGCAAGCCCAGCCTGGCAATGGGATCACGGCGTCGAGCTTCCCGCGTGCCCGGTCACCCACTCTCCATCTTCCTTTCGGAACGGTCCGGGCAGCGCCGGCAGGATCTCCAGCACCACTTCCGAAGGCCGGCACAGCCGAGTACCCCTGTCGGTTTGTACGAAAGGACGATTGATGAGTATCGGGTGCGCCAGCATCGCATCAAGCAGCGCGTCGTCGCTCAGCGCTGCGTCGCCTAGCCCGAGCTCGTCATACGGCGTTCCCTTCTGCCGGATGGCATCGCGCACGCTCAACCCCGCCGCCGTAATGAGCTCGACTAGGCGCGCACGGCTGGGTGGGTTGGCCAGGTAGTCGACCACGTCCGGCTCGATCCCGGCAAAGCGGATCAGCGCCAAGGTGTTGCGCGAGGTGCCGCACTTTGGGTTGTGATAGATGACAGCGTTCACGCACTTTCCTCTTGGTTCAAAACGGTCTCCACCACGTCTGCGGCAGCGGCCAGCGCCGCCGCCTCGACGGCCCCCTTGCGCTCGCTGTATCGGTCCACTAGGTAGTCACTACGCCCGCGTACCAGAAGGGTGAACTTGACCAATTCCTCCATCACGTCCACCACGCGATCGTAGTACGCCGAAGGCTTCATTCGACCGTCGTCATCGAACTCCTGCCAGGCTTTGGCCACCGAGGATTGGTTCGGAATCGTGACCATGCGCATCCAACGACCGAGTACGCGCAGCGCGTTGACCACGTTGAATGACTGCGAGCCGCCGCAGACCTGCATCACGGCCAACGTACGGCCCTGGGTGGGGCGAACGCTGCCCTCTTCGAGCGGCAGCCAGTCGATTTGGTTCTTGAATACCGCGGTAAGGGTACCGTGGCGTTCCGGGCTGACCCAAACGTGTCCTTCCGACCACAGCGAGGCCTGGCGCAGCTCCTGCACCTTGGGGTGCGTGGCCGGCACCGAGTCAAGCATCGGTAGCTCATGTGGATCAAAGAGGCGGGTTTCCGCCCCAAGCTGCTCCAGCAGCCGCTGCGCCTCAAGCGCCAGCTTGCGGCTGAACGACTGCGGCCGCAGCGACCCGTACAAGATCAGGATGCGTGGCCGGTGTGGCTGCGCGGCCGGATCGTTGAGCTTGGCGGCCGTGGGAATGTCCATGGCACACGGGACCACGTTGGGGATCTGCTGCACGGGGGTTGTCCTGTCATTTTGCTTCGATTATTCTAGAATCATGGAACATAAAAACGCAACCCACGCCTTGGCAGCCTTGGGTCATGCCACCCGCCTGTCGATCTTCCGTCTTCTGGTTCAGGCTGGCAGCGCCGGCAAGCTGGCCGGCGACATTGCCCAAGCCCTCTCTTTGCCTGGCGCCACGCTCTCCTTCCACCTGAAGGAACTGCTGGCTGCGGGACTGATCAGCGCCGAGCAACGCGGCCGGACCATCTGCTACCGGGCCGAGTTCGTGGCGATGAACGCGCTGGTGGCCTACCTCACCGAAAACTGCTGTGCCGACGAACAGGCCTGTGAACGCCCCGCAGGCTGCTGACCCCTTACCCCAGAGATCGCCAAAATGACCCGTCGTGTTCTGTTCCTTTGTACCGGCAATTCCGCGCGCAGCGTGTTGGCCGAATCGACCCTGAAAAAATGGGGCGAAGGCCGCTATCAGTCCTTCAGTGCAGGCAGCCAGCCAGCCGGTCGGGTCAATCCCTTCGCCATTGCCCAATTGCAGCGCGAGGGCTTCCCGGTGGAGGGCCTGCGCAGCAAGTCCTGGGACGAATTTGCCGAAGCGGATGCTGCTGCCATGGATCTGATTGTCACCGTGTGCGACAGCGCGGCCGCCGAGGCGTGCCCGGTTGTGTTTGGCGATTTCGTGCGTGTGCACTGGGGCCTGTTCGACCCGGCCGGTGTGGAAGGCTTGGATGCACAGAAGGCTGAAGCATTCGACCGGGCACATCAGATCATCAAGGCCCGCCTGAAGGCCTTCCTGGAGATTCCTGACGGGGCATGGGATGACCGTGAGTCTCTCAAGGCCCAGCTTGATCCGATTGCGCAGATCCACTGACCGTCTTCCCGGATAACCCCATGACCACTGACACCTCCCGCCTGTCGTTTCTGGACCGGTACCTGACGCTCTGGATCTTCGCCGCCATGGCGCTCGGCGTCGGCTTGGGCGCGATGTTCGAAGGCGTGCCCAGCGCGTTGAACAGCCTTTCCGTAGGGTCGACCAACATCCCGATCGCCATTGGCCTGATCCTGATGATGTACCCGCCCCTGGCCAAGGTGAAGTACGAGGAACTGCCCACCGTCTTTGCCGACAAGCGCGTGCTGATGCTCTCGTTGCTGCAGAACTGGATCGTGGGCCCGTTCCTGATGTTCGGCCTGGCCGTGCTGTTCCTGCGCGACTACCCCGAGTACATGACCGGCCTGATCCTGATCGGGCTGGCCCGCTGCATTGCCATGGTGCTGGTGTGGAACCAGCTGGCACGCGGCGACAGCCAGTACGTGGCCGGCCTGGTGGCATTCAACTCGATCTTCCAGATCGCGCTGTTCAGCGTCTACGCGTGGTTCTTCCTTTCCTGGTTGCCGCCGGTGTTCGGCCTGCAGGGCAGCGTCATCGATGTCAGCGTCCGGACCATCGCCGAGGCGGTTCTGATCTACCTGGGCATCCCGTTCCTGGCCGGCTTCCTCACCAGTCGATGGCTGAAGGCGCGCAAGGGCGTGCAGTGGTATGAAGAAAAGTTCCTGCCTGCCATCAGCCCGATAACGCTCGCCGCACTGCTGTTCACCATCGTGGCGATGTTCAGCCTGAAAGGCGGTGACGTACTGCGGATTCCCATGGACGCGGTGCGCATCGCGATCCCGCTGACGCTGTACTTCATCATCCAGTTCGTCATCAGCTTCTTCATGGGCAAGCTGATCGCCAAGGACTATCCGCGCACCACTGCGATCGCGTTCACTGCGGCAGGCAACAACTTCGAACTGGCCATCGCCGTGGCCATCGCCGCCTTCGGCCTGGCCTCGCCGGTCGCCTTCGCCGCCGTCATCGGCCCGCTGGTGGAAGTGCCGGTGCTGATCCTGCTGGTCCATGTCGCCTTGCGGCTGGGCAAGCGCCACTTTCCTGCCGATGCACGGAGCCGCTGAGCCATGAGCACCACCCGACACATTCCATTGCTGATCCTCGGTTCCGGCCCGGCCGGCTGGACCGCCGCGGTCTACGCGGCCCGTGCCAACCTCAAGCCGGTGGTGATCACCGGCCTGCAGCAGGGTGGCCAGCTGATGACCACCACCGAGGTGGACAACTGGCCCGGCGACGCGCATGGGCTGATGGGCCCGGACCTGATGAGCCGCATGCAGACCCACGCCGAACGCTTCGCGACCGAGGTGATCTTCGACCACATCCACACCGCCGACCTGTCCCAGCGCCCGTTCCGGCTGATCGGCGACAGCGCCGAGTACACCTGCGATGCGCTGATCATCGCCACCGGCGCCACCGCCAAGTACCTGGGCATTGCGTCCGAGGAAACCTTCAAGGGCCGCGGCGTGTCGGCCTGCGCCACCTGCGACGGCTTCTTCTACCGTGACCAGGACGTGGTCGTGGTCGGCGGCGGCAACACCGCCGTGGAAGAAGCGCTGTACCTGTCCAACATCGCCCGCAAGGTCTACCTGGTCCACCGCCGCGACACCCTCAAGGCGGAAAAGATCATGCAGGACAAGCTGTTCGCCAAGGTTGAAGCCGGCAAGCTCGAAACCGTCTGGCACCACCAGGTGGAGGAAGTACTGGGCAACGAGGCCGGCGTGACCGGCGTGCGCGTGAAGTCGACTCTGGACGGCAGCACCCGCGACATCGATGCCCACGGCTTCTTCGTGGCCATCGGCCACCACCCGAACACCCAGCTGTTCGACGGCCAGCTGGCGATGAACAACGGCTACCTGGAAATCCGTTCGGGCCTGGGCGGCAACGCCACCCAGACGTCGGTGGAAGGCGTGTTCGCCGCCGGCGACGTGGCCGACCAGCACTACCGCCAGGCGATCACCTCGGCCGGCTTCGGCTGCATGGCCGCGCTGGACGCGGAGCGCTATCTGGATGCACTCAAGATCGCCGATCAACAGCAGCACAGGAACGCCGCCTGAGCGCAGCGGTGTGAGGAATTCCTGATGGACAGCGTCGATGTGGTGGTGGTCGGAGGTGGTCAGGCGGGTCTTTCGGCTGGCTACTTCCTGCGTCGCAGCGGGCTGTCCTATGTGATTCTTGATGCTGAAACGTCACCTGGTGGGGCGTGGCAGCATGCGTGGAAATCCTTGCATCTGTTCTCGCCGGCGGGCTGGAGCTCGATTCCCGGTTGGCCGATGCCTGCTACCCGGGAACCGTATCCTCCGCAGGCGGAAGTGCTCGACTACCTCGCGCGCTACGAGCATAAATATGCGCTGCCTGTCATTCGCCCCGTACAGGTGAAACGCATCAGCCGTTCGGGAAGCCGGCTGGCGGTGGAAGCAGATGACGGCCGACAGTGGCATACGCGTGTAGTGATAAGCGCCACAGGTACCTGGCGGCAGCCCTACACGCCCCACTATGAAGATATGGGCGCATTCGGCGGCGTGCAGCTGCACTCGGCCCACTACAGCCATCCTGAAGCCTTCGCCGGAATGCGCGTGGCCATCATAGGCAGCGGCAACTCGGGGGCGCAGATTCTGGCCGAGGTATCAAAGGTGGCCGACACCACTTGGATCACCCAGGGCAAGCCAGCCTTCCTGGCCGACGATGTGGACGGGCGCGTTCTGTTCGCACGCGCAACCGAGAAGTGGAGGGCTCAGCAGGAAGGACGCGAACCGGATCTTCCGCAGGGTGGCTTTGGCGACATCGTCATGGTACCGCCGGTGGTGGACGCACGGCGCCGCGGTGTGCTGGTCTCCATGCCGCCACCCGTCCGTTTCACCGCCGCCGGCATGCAGTGGGCAGACGGCAGCGAGCGCAACTTCGACGCCGTGATCTGGTGCACCGGCTTCCGGCCGGCGTTGTCGCACCTGGAAGAACTGGGCATTGTCAACGCCCAGGGTCGGATCGATGTGGATGACACCATGGTCCGTTCGGTCGCAGCGCCATCGGTCTGGCTGCTTGGGTATGGCGACTGGAATGGCGCAGCGTCGGCCACGCTGATCGGGGTGACCCGATACGCGCGCGAGGCAGTAAGGCAGATCAGCGACTACGTCGGGGCTGTTTCTCCGCTGCCATCTGGCCCCTGAGCCTCGGCGCCATTGCCCAGCGCCCGCACCTGCGATTGCAGGGCCATGCGGTCCAGCGCTTCAGGCTTGAGCGCCAACAGCAAGCCGAGACGGTGCTGGAGCTGGTGAAGCGTGCTCAGGAACGCCTTGTGGACCTGCTCAGCGCTGCCCTGTACTGCGGCCGGGTCGGGGATACCCCAGTGGGCCGTAACCGGGTGACCTGGCCACACTGGACACGCTTCACCCGCGGCGCGATCGCACACGGTCACGATGAGATCCATCTGCGGTGCTTCCGGACCTGCGAATGCCTCCCACGGCTTGCTCGACAGCCCGGCAACGTCGAAGCCAATCTCCGAGAGCACCTGCAGGGCCACTGGATGAACTACGCCCTTGGGATGACTGCCGGCACTGTAAGCGCGGATACGTTCGCGTCCTAAATGGTTGGCCAGTGCTTCGGCAAGAATGCTGCGCGCCGAGTTGCCTGTGCAGAGGAACAGAACATTCAGGGTATGCATATCATCGCAACCATTTATCCGGAATAATCGAAGTATTGCCTTGCCATATGTCAGTTCGATGACTGCCGGACACGAAGCGGGCATCCTTCGCTGCCCGCTTCGCTCATTCGTTCAATGACCCGACGACAGCGCGGCGCCTGGCGTACGATGTTTTCCCAGGCGGTCCACCAAGGTCTCACTTGCATCGTTGAGACCGAACACTTCAACGGTCGCGCCGTGCTCGCGCAGCTTCATCACTACCCGGTCGAGCGCATCAACGGCGGTCAGGTCCCAGAAGTGGGCGTCCTTCAGATCGATGATGACGTCCTTGGGGACATCCAGATAGTTGAAGCTGCTCACGAACTGTCCGGCAGACGCAAAGAACACCTGCCCCTTCACAACGTAGACGCGCGCGTCGGTGTCGACCTGGGTGTCGTCGATGATCAGCATCTTGCCGACCTTGCGGGTGAAGAACACCGCCGACAGGATCACGCCTGTCAACACGCCCTTGGCAAGGTCGTGGGTAGCCACGGTCACGATGACCGTGCCAATCATCACGACTGAAGAGCTCTTGGGATGAATGGCCAGCTCGCGCAGCGAGCGCCAGCTGAAGGTGCCGATGCTGACCATGATCATCACCGCGACCAGTGCGGCCATGGGAATCTGACTCACCAGGTTTGACCCATAAACAACCAGGAGGAGCAAAACCACGCCGGCCACCAGGCACGAGAGACGGCCCCGGCCACCGGAAGTGATGTTGATCACCGACTGGCCGATCATTGCACAGCCTGCCATGCCCCCAAAGAAGCCCGTTACGGTGTTGGCCAAGCCTTGGCCCGCACATTCGCGATTCTTCTGACTGGGCGTATCGGTCATGTCCTCGACGATCTGCGCGGTCATCAGCGATTCCAACAGGCCAACGACCGCCAGAGTCGCCGAAACCGGCAGCAGGATCTGGAGTGTTTCCCAGGTAAATGGCACGTCCGGAATCAGGAACGACGGCAGGCTGTCAGGCAGCGCGCCCATGTCGCCCACGGTGCGCACCTGGAAGCCAAAGTACATGGAGGCGGCCGTGAGAACCACGATCGCCACCAATGCCGAAGGAACGGCTTTGGTCAGCAGCGGCAGCAGGTAGATGATTGCCAGACCCACAGCACAGATCGCATACACCATCCACGGCATACCGATGAGCTCAGGAAGCTGCGCCATGAAAATAAGAATCGCCAGCGCGTTCACAAAGCCGGTCACCACCGAGCGCGACACAAAGCGCATCAGAGAGCCCAACCTCAGGGCACCGGCCAGCATCTGCAGCACGCCGGCCAGGATGGTGGCGGCAAACAAATAGTGGATGCCGTGCTCGCGCACCAGCGTGACCATCACCAACGCCATGGCGCCGGTCGCAGCCGAGATCATGCCAGGACGGCCACCGGCGATGGCGGTGATGACGGCGATGCAGAACGAGGCATACAAACCCACCTTTGGGTCGACGCCGGCGATGATGGAAAACGCGATTGCCTCGGGAATCAGGGCCAGCGCAACGACGATGCCCGACAGCAGGTCACCACGGATATTGCCGAGCCATTGCTGGCGCAGGGGATAAATTGCAGACATATGAAATGATCTCCGCGCACAGTCGTGCGCGCCAAACGAAAGAAACAGGCACCCTTCCAGACCTAAGTGTCTGGATCGCTTCTTCAATCAAGCGTCAGGGTGGAGTCATCGCTGGCCGATCCGTTAGGTATTTGACGGTCTATTGTAGACCGGCATAGCGCCTGAGGGGAAATCCGGCATCGCGGTCGCTTCGGTGCACTCTCAAAGCTACCTTCCCAGACCCGAAGATCATTTCGCGGACGCGATGAATCTGATGTGCTGGAGGCTGCTCAAAGCTATGCATCTGGACGCAACTAAGTGCTCGGTATTTCGCAATGCACGATGCTTCCGGGTACCAGCGACGACTGGCGCGCTAGGCTCAAACTGCTCGCGCACAACCCCGTCAAGATCGAGGTAGTTGGCTTGATCACGGATCGGGTGCTGCCCGCACCCCAAGACGTCACGGTGGAGCTGCGCAAGCAGGATCTTCAGGTTGAAGTTAACGAGGGGAGGATGGGCGCGCCCGGCTTCGCGTAGGCCATGGCGAAAAGATGGACTTCTTCTACTCCGTGCGTCTCCAGCCTCAAGAACCGCCCACCTTCGCGTTGCAAGACCCGCTTCGCCCGGTAACCGAAAGCACCCGCCACTATCGGGCTGAGGTCTACCTGCGCGAAGGCGGACAAGACTACGACGTTATGGGTTGGCCAAAGGTGCAATTGATCCGCGATGTGCTGGACCAATACGAGCGCCACCGCCAGTTCCTGGATCACGTTCGCTGATCAATGCCCCGGCCAACCGGATTCAGTTGGCCGGGACTTGATCCAAGGCGCCCTGTCCTAGGTTCTGGGTGCAAACCTCAATACGACTGCTCCCAGCAACGCAGAAAGCAGCGAACCAAGCAAGATGCCCACCTTGGCATCCTCAACGAACGCAGGGTGCAATGGGAACGCGAGCGAGCTGATGAAGAGGCTCATCGTGAAGCCAATACCGCAGAGCAAACTCACTCCGTAGATTTGCAGCCACGATGCGCTCGTTGGCTTTTCAGCAAGCCCGGTCTTGACCGCAAGGGCAACACCACCGAACACGCCAATTTGCTTGCCGACGAAGAGCCCAGCAGCGATGCCCAACGGCAGCGGCGCCAAAATAGCGCTCATCGAAATCCCAGACAAGTCCACGCCGGCATTGGCAAAGCCAAAGATTGGCACGATCGCGAAGCCAACCCAAGGCGCAATGCGGTGCTCCAAGCGAACCAGTGGTGACTTAGCACGGGCGTCGTAGGGGATCAGGAATGCACCGACAACGCCTGCGATCGTGGCGTGGACACCTGAAAGAAGCGTGGCATACCACATGACCAAGAGCAGAACCAAGTAGGGCCAGAGCCGCTCTACGCCATTTCTATTTAGCGCATACATGGCAAGCCCCGCCACCATTGCAGCCGACAAAGCTCCGATATTGAGGGACGAGGTGTAAAACAGGGCGATGATCGCCACTGCCCCCATGTCGTCGATGATGGCCACCGACAACAGCAAGAGCTTCAAGCTGGCAGGCGCGTGCCGCCCCAGGAGCGCCAGCACCCCCACCGCAAAGGCAATATCTGTGGCCGCAGGAATGGCCCAACCGTTGGACAAGGAGGGCTCGTGCCGAGATGCGATCAGAAAGATCAGAGCAGGAAGTGCCATGCCGAGGAGCGCAGGCACAGCCGGCAGTCTGCGCTGCTGCCAGGAGGACAACCGCCCACTGATAAGCTCTCGCTTGATCTCCAAACCCACAAAAAGAAAGAAGATCGCCATCAACCCGTCGTTGATCCAAAGGTGTGGCGTCATTGGCCCCAGTTTCTCGCTGAGAACCGGGCCGGTATGAGCATGCAAAAATGCGAAATAGCTGCCCGCTGCTGGGCTGTTGGCCAGCGAGATGGCGACCATCGACGCCATCATCAATGCGACACCCGCAGATGCCTCGTTGGCGAGCATCCGCCCAAACATGCTGCGCGGTCGGTCTATGGTTGTCATCGTGCTCCCTTAAAGCAAGGAGCGAACAAACCGGACAGGCACGACCAGACTCGACGCACCTGAATGGTTCGTCAGCTCATGGTTGATCGAGGTATGGAAGACGCCACCCAGCCCCAGTATGTGAGAGCTGTAAAACATCGAGATGGTCGGAACTTTGGGATATCAGCATGCGTAGCCTCGGAAAACGACAGGTCGTTCTCCGTAATCGGGACCTACCCCCGGGCGCACGCAGCACACGCCGTAAGTCAATTTTACGGATCAAACCCGAAGGGTCAAGCACCCACCCTCGGCCGGGTTCTCAGTGTTCAGACGGCGGATGTCACGATGCTTGGCCGCGGCCAGGCTGTGGATGGCTCGCCGCGCGCACTGCGCCAGCAACTGCCCGATTGTCAGTTCAGTTCAAGGCTCGACCTTCGTCCGCTTTCGGCCAGAAGCGGACATCGGAACGCCTGAGTTGAGCCGCACCGCGCAGCAGTGTCGGCTTGGACGAATTGTTAGGCGGCAGGCCGGGAGACGAAGGCATAGATTGCTTCCTCTAGGCTGAGGTTGCCGCCGTTTATGCGCTCAAGATAGAACGACGAGAACTCATTCTGGCCCATGATCTCCTGAATCTTGCTGCTGGACAGGGTATAGAAGAAGTCGCTGGCCGCCGTGGTGGACGCTGGCTCATTGTTCGCCTGATGCTGTTTTGCTCGCGCCAGACAATGTTGGGCGAGGCGTATCGCGTCACGTGCGGCGACAGGACGCACCAAGTCTTTTGGGTTCTGGATCGAGCCATCCGCGAGAACATCCGTATACATCGACGGCTCCCGGCCGAGGCGCAGGCTGCCCATAAGTTCAAGGGACGCATCAAGCGCCTCCTTCATATTCTCTCGCTGCGTTAGGCTCAGCGATGGTCCAAAGGCGGCATTGATCTTTGACTTGTGATCCAGAAGGTTGTTCCAAGTCTTCTTGAGAACTTGCCGATCCGCCAGGTTTCGACCTGCCGCGCCAAACGCCAGGGCGGATTTGCCGACTTCCTCGATGGCCGCAACAGCAAGGAAGTAGGCTCGTGCAAAATGCTCGCCACTTAGCAAAGCTTCCGCCTCATCAACTAGAGCAGTGGCGTTATTGACCGACGCGATCGAAAGCTTCAAGAGTATTTCGTTACTGAGTTCTTTCATATGTCGCCTATCGCCAGGATTAAGCCAACCCGCAAACGGGTTCGGCCTGAATGAATTGCTAGGCATCAACCCAGATTACCTCGCGGACTAACGAGCCGTCGGCGGCGTAGCCCAGGATGACATGCGCCGTGTGGACATAGCCAAGCTCCTCTCGGAACGCTTGGAGTTTGAGCTCGTCGTACGCGATGTCCTCTCCGGGCTTCTTGAGCTCCAACACGACGATGTTGTTTGCGTCCGTGTTGCGCTCATGTACCAGAATGTCAGGGAACACGGTGGTTGCACGAATCTCGCAATCCAAAGCCTTGCGAGGGGGAGCTTGAGTCTTTTGGGGTCACCGAAATGGCGGTTGTACTCGCAGTCCACGGTAAGAGGCGGCCGAACAGCCTCCGAAAGCGCCATGTAGTGGGCGGGCCGGTAAGAGAGCGAGCGCTCCGTAACGCGAAGATCAAGCAATGCAGAGTCATTCTGCACTAGCGGATCAATCGCGGAATTGACTAGAGCGGTGGCTTGTTCTCGGGTCATCGACAATTTTACAAATGATGGCCAACATCTGAATTAAGCCGTGCCGCGAAGTGGCATCGGCTTGAATGAACTGTTAGCCCTTTGCATTGGGCACCAGCATGGCGATTCTTGAGATTCCATCGGGCAGCCTTCGCAGGAACCACTTATCAAGCTTCTCTAGCGCCTCGTGATACTCCAACGGGGTGTACTTGCTGCCAGCGCCCATTGTGAGGTCGTCAACTGCGGCGTAGTACTCGGCGGGGAACACCGGGAAGTTAGGGGCACCCCCAAAAACTGGGTGGGGCATCCGAGCTATGGGAAATTCGTGCTCCTTTGGCTTTGGATGAACGACATTGTTGCGCTCCGAAATCAGCGCGACAAGGCGCTGGTACACCCAGTATTGCTTGTCGAAGCGATACTTGTGCGACGTGAGAAGTACTGGCAATGCATCTAGCTTGCTGCGGAAGGTCATTGTGAGCAAAGCATTGCCATAGTCCTTCTGGTCTTGCCCCCACTTGTCAGCGGCATGTTCCAGGAGCGCATCATTGAGGATGGCTTCTAAAGCCGCGGCGCACATTACAACGTAGGCGACCGTTAGAGCCTCTGGTCGTGGGGATGCTTGATACGTGTCGCGGAAGATCCGGAGCATCCGTTCAAACTTGACGCTCGCGCGAAAGCTGACTTTCATGCTTTCGCCAGTTGGTTCGCTGCGGCGTTTGGGCATAGGGCTAACTACCTAATAGCCGGATCCCTTGGTCCGGTTATACAACCTTCCCACAGCCCTCCGTATGGTGGGCTATCCCCTTGATACGGCTCGATCTTAAGACGGCACGGTTCGGCTAACAAGCCAAAGTATAACCGGACCCAGCGGGGTGCAGCGCGTGCGCCACTGCGGACGTCCGCTTTGGGTCGCATGACGCCCTGCGGCCAGAAGCGCAAGCCCGAAATCCAGCGCTACTGGCATTCAGCGCGTCTAGCGACGTGTCTAGATCGCGATGGCACGCGCCGAAAGGAGTCCATCAAAGATGACGTCGTTCACGGCGTCATCCGAATCAGCGCAGGCACTCCGCACCACCGTGATGTCGTAGTCGAGGTCGAATGCCTGACGGACCGCGATCAGCACCGCGCCCGACTTCGTTGCTTCGGTCAGCGCGATGTTCTCGATGGCACTCCTAACCGGGGGGGGCGAAGCCGCCGGGTGACATGCTCAGTTTATCGCAATTCTGTGCCGGCTCTAACGCAACTTTTCGCGGCTACAGAGGCTGAGACGGTAGGCGTCTAGTCGCAGGGTGTGTCTTAGCTATAAAGTGGCCTTGATCGAGTAAGCAGAAGTGAGCTGGAGGGGGCGTGGGGAAGAACAAGAAGCTCAGCAATCCGTTCTCGACGGGGGGCGGAGGGGTTCTACCCCGATATCACGGACGGTTCTAAAAGAGCTGCAACCTTCTGATC
>NZ_JAWJTG010000064.1:0-16775 GCF_032911605.1 Stenotrophomonas mexicanensis | reverse complement strand
TTGCCGTGTGCGCAGGACAGCGCACACGAGCAAGGCGCCATCGAGCCCCCATGGAAGGGTTTACGGCGTGTCCTGCCAGCCCACACCGCCCCGCCAAACCCACAGAAAGCCCATAGCCGGCTGTTGCCGTTGCTGTTGCCTTTGCTTCAGCAGGTGCAGGGCGCAGCCCTGCCGATAACCCTCACTCCGCCGGGCAGTAGGCCTTGATGGCGGCTTCAGCCAATCCCTTCTGCGCGCTGCGCTGCTCCGGAGCCAACGGGGTATCGGCCTTGCCATCACCATCGGTGTCCTGCATCACCTGGCCGCCGCCGTCCAGCAGGGCCAGGTTGGCGCGGGCGGTGCTGCACTGCTCGGGCACCGGCGCGGCCGGGGTCTCGGCGCTGGCCGCCGCCTGGGGACTGCGCGCCTGCGCCCGGGTCTCGAACTTCCTGCCCGCCGGCGGGGTCTCCGAATACTGGGTCACGCCATTGGCGTCCTTCCATTTGTAGACCGGGCCGGCCACGGCGTTGGCACTGGCCAACAGCAGCAGGCATCCAAGGCAGGACAGGGCACGCATGGCAAACTCCACGGAATGGGCGTAGAACGCCGATTGCAGCATTGGCGCCGAGCACTGGCAAGTCGATTAAACTGGATTCCATGGACCCGATCACACCGCCGCCGCGTTCGCGCACGATTTACCTGCTGCCCAACCTGTTCACCACCGCCGGCCTGTTTGCCGGCTTCTACGCGATCATCGCCGCGGCCAACGGGGACTTCGTCAACGCCAGCATCGCCGTGTTCGTGGCGGCGGTGATGGATGGCCTGGATGGGCGCGTGGCGCGCCTGACCGGCACCAGCAGCGAATTCGGCGTGCAGTACGACTCGCTGGCCGACCTGGTCAGCTTCGGCATGGCCCCGGCGCTGGTGATGTACCACTGGTCGCTGTCGTGGCTGAAGTTCGACGACCCGCTGCTGGGTCGCGTCGGCTGGGCCGTGGCCTTCCTGTATGCCGCCTGCGCGGCGCTGCGCCTGGCCCGCTTCAATACCCAGGTAGCGGTGGTCGACAAGCGCTGGTTCGTCGGCCTTGCCAGCCCGGCCGCGGCCGGCCTGATGATGTCCTTCGTCTGGGCGTTCGCCGATGGCAACCTGGGCTGGGACGGCAACCAGCTGCGCTACGTGGCGCTGGCGGTGACGATCATCGCGGCGCTGCTGATGGTCAGCCGCATCCGCTTCTGGAGCTTCAAGGGCGGCGGCGCCAAGGGCACCCGCTCCGACCGCGTGCCGTTCCTGGTACTGGCCCTGGTGCCAGTGGCGATCGCCATTGCGGTCATCGACCTGCCGCGCGTGCTGTTCGCGGTGGGCATCCTGTACGCCTTGTCGGGCCCGGTGATGTGGGCCGTGCAGCGCCTGCGCAAGAAGCCCGAGGCCGCGTGAGCGAGGACCTGCCCGTGCTGTGGTCACCGGCCCAGCAGGCCTGGCTGCAGGCCATGGGCTACACCGTCTATCACGACGGCCAGCTGGCCGCCGAGCTGGATGCCCCGCTGCAGCTGAGCGTGGCCGAAGCCGAGGCGGCTGCCACACCAGCGGCGGAGCAGGCGCGGGCGTCGACCGCACCCGCGCGCGAGCCTCTGGCTGCGGCCGCACCGGTTTCCCGCCAGGAACGCCCGGCGCCAGCGCGTCGCGAGACCCCGGTCAGCGCACCGGACACCGCGCCCGCGGCTGCCCGGCCGCTGCCTGGCGGCAATGCCCGGCAGCCGGTGGTGCGCCTGCCGGATCGCCTGCAGATCGCCTTGCTGCGCGCGTCCGGCTGCAATCCCAATGATCCGGCCACGCAGGCGCTGATGGACAGCTGGCCGCTGGACCAGCTGCGTCAGGACCCGGCCGCCAAGCGCGCGCTGTGGCCGCAGCTGCGCGCCCTGCGCAAGCGGGGTGCGCCATGAGTGCGGTCAGCCAGCCCGGTCCGGTCAGACTGCGCGCGCTGCGCGAGAGCGACCTCAACGCGGTGATGGCGATTGAAGTACGCGGCTATCCGTTTCCCTGGACCCGCGGCATCTTCGTCGACTGCCTGCGTGCGGGCTATCCGGGCCTGGCCATGGAGCGTGATGGCCAGCTGATCGGCTATGGCGTGCTCAGCATCGCGGCCGACGAGGCCCATGTGCTGAACGTCTGCATCGATCCACTGACGCAGTCGCGTGGGCTCGGACGTCAGCTGCTGCGCGCGCTGGTACAGCTGGCCGGCGACCGAGGGGCGCAGCGTGTGTTCCTGGAAGTGCGTCCGTCCAACACACCCGCGCTGGCCTTGTACCACAGCGAAGGCTTCAACGAGATCGGTCGCCGCCCGCGTTACTACCCGGCCGCACAGGGCCGCGAAGACGCGGTGGTGATGGCGATCGAACTGGTCGACGGCGACCTGCAGGCGATGCCGCCGCTGTAACGGAGCAGGGTTGCCGGCCAGCGGCCGGCACTACCGATGGATCTCCGCTGTCATCGACACATCACCTACCGTGGTAGGTGCCAGCCTTGGTTGGCACGCTTTCCTCACGCCAGCCGCAGTGCCAACACACCCCCGACGATCAACGCCGCCGCCAGCCAGCGCGCGCGCGGAATCCGTTCGCGCAGCAGGAACACCGAGATCAGCAACGCGAACAGGATCGACGATTCGCGCAACGCCGAGACCATCGCCACCGGCGCCTGGGTCATTGCCCACAACGCCATCGCATACGAGGTGGTGGTGCCGACGCCACCGGCCAGCCCCAGCGGCCAGTGCTGCCGCGCATAGTCCAGCACCGCGCCGCGGCGCGTGTACAGCGCCCACAGTGGCAGTGGAATGCCCGACAGCAGGAACAGCCACAACGTATAGCTGAGTGCGCTGCCGGACTGACGCGCGCCCTGCGCATCGACCAGCGTGTAGGTGGCAATCATCGCCGCGGTCAGCAGCGGCAGGCGCAGCTGACCGCCACGCGCCCCCAGCGCCATGCACAGGATGCCGGTGCTGACCAGCACCACGCCCAGCCACGCTGCCGGTGGCAGCTGCTCGCCCAGCAGGGTGCCCGCCAACGCGACCAGGATCGGCGCGCTGCCACGCATCAGTGGATAGGCCAGGCTCATGTCGACCTGCTGGTAACAGCGTGCGACCAGGCCGTAGTAGGTCACCTGCAGCAGCACCGACGCGCCCAGCCACGGCCAGCTGTGCGCGGCGGGAAATGGCAGGAAGGGCAGGGCGGCAGCCGACAGCAGCGCGGCACTGCCGGTCACCAGTACGGTGCCGAGGAACTTGTCCGGCCCGCGCTTGACGATCGCGTTCCAGCTGGCGTGCAGGGCTGCAGCGGCGAGAACCAGCAGGAAGATGGAAAGCGGCATCCGCCGATGATGCCATGCGCGGGAAATGTAGAGTCGAGCCATGCTCGACTGCTGCCATGAGTCGAGCACGGCTCGACTCTACAAAAGGAAACGCCGGGCAGTACCCGGCGTTTCCCGGCGCTTACAGCTTCGCGCGCTGCTCGCGCAGGCCGGCCAGCTGGGTGTTCCAGTCGACCAGGCGCACGCGTTCCTGCTCGACCACCGCCGGGGGCACCTTGTCGGTGAACTTGGCCAGCTTGGTTTCGCTCTTCTCCTGCTCGCCTTCCACGCGCTTGATCTCCTTGTCCAGGCGCGCGCGCTCGGCATCGAGATCGACCAGGCCTTCCAGCGGCACCAGCAGCTTCAGCTCACCTACGATCGCGGCGGCAGCCGGCGGTGCACTTTCGCCTTCAGCCAGCCACTGGATGCTGTCCAGCTTGAGCAGGAACGACAGCGAGGCGCTGAAACGTTCGATGCGCACGCGGTCCTGCTCCAGACCGGCCTGCAGGCGCAGCGGCACCAGCTTGGACGGGGCCACGTTCAGTTCGCTGCGCACGCGACGCACCGCACTGATCACCGCCTTCAACCATTCCACGTCGGCTTCAGCCTGAGTGAAATCGCCTTCGAACTCGGCGGCGGTCGGGTACGGGCGCAGCGACAGCGTGGTTTCGGCCAGGCCCAGGCGCGGGGCCAGCTGCTGCCACAGCTGTTCGGTGATGAACGGCGTGAGCGGGTGCAGCAGGCGCAGCAGCGCTTCCAGCACGTACAGCAGGGTGTGGCGGGTGCTTTCGGCGTCGGCGGCATCGGCACCGTTCAGCGCCGGCTTGCTCAGTTCCAGGAACCAGTCGCAGAACTCGTTCCAGGCAAACTCGTACAGGCACTGCGCCAGCAGGTCGAAGCGGTAGTTGGCGTAATGGCCCTGCGCCTCGCTGGACACCGCCGCAAGGCGCGAAAGGATCCAGCGCTCGGCATCGGTGCGCGGGGTCGGCACGCCGGTGAACGCTGCACCCTCGGTGTTCATCAGGGTGAAGCGGCTGGCGTTCCACAGCTTGTTGCAGAAGTTCTTGTAGCCCTCGGCGCGGTTCATGTCGAACTTGATGTCGCGGCCGTGGGTAGCCAGCGCGGCGATGGTGAAGCGCAGCGCATCGGCACCGTGGGCGGCGATGCCGTCCGGGAATTCCTTGCGGGTGGCCTTCTCGATCTTTTCCACCATCTTCGGCTGCATCAGGCCGCCGGTGCGCTTGGCGACCAGGTCGTCGATGCTGATGCCGTCGATGATGTCCAGCGGGTCGAGCACGTTGCCCTTGCTCTTGGACATCTTCTGGCCCTGGCCGTCGCGGATCAGGCCGGTGAAGTAGACGTCCTTGAACGGGATCTTCCCGACCAGGTTGTCGGTGGCCATGATCATGCGCGCCACCCAGAAGAAGATGATGTCGAAGCCAGTGATCAGCACCGACGACGGCAGGTAGCGGTCGAAGCCGCGCTCGGCCATGGCCTGTTCGTTCGGCCAGCCCAGGGTGGAGAACGGCCACAGCTGCGAGGAGAACCAGGTCTCCAGTACGTCGCTTTCCTGGTTCAGCACCACGTCGCTGCCCAGGTTGTGCTTCGCCCGCACTTCCTCTTCGCTGCGACCGACGTAGCAGCTGCCGGTGGCTTCGTCGAACCACGCCGGAATGCGGTGGCCCCACCACAGCTGGCGGCTGATGCACCAGTCCTGGATGTTGTTCATCCAGTGGCGGTAAGTGTTGATCCAGTTCGGCGGCACGAAGGAAATGCTGCCGTCTTCGACCAGCTCCAGGCCACGCTTGGCCAGGTCGTCCATCTTCACGAACCACTGGTCGGTCAGGTACGGCTCGATCACCTGGCCGGTACGGTCGCCGCGCGGCACCTGCAGCTTGTGCGCCTTGGTCTCGACCAGGATGCCCAGGTCTTCCAGCTCGGCCAGCACGGCCTTGCGCGCGGCGTAGCGGTCCAGGCCTTGGAAACGCTCCGGCGCGTTTTCGTTCAGCGCCGCCACCGGGGTGAACAGGTTGATCATCGGCAGGCTGTGGCGCACGCCCACTTCGTAGTCGTTGAAATCGTGCGCCGGGGTGACCTTGACCACGCCGGTGCCGAAGGCACGGTCCACGTAGTCGTCGGCGATCACCGGGACGCGGCGGCCGGTCAGCGGCAGCACCACGCTCTTGCCGATCAGATGTGCATAGCGCTCGTCTTCCGGGTGCACCATCACCGCGGTATCGCCCAGCAGGGTTTCCGGGCGGGTGGTGGCGACGACCAGGTAGTCGCGGGTTTCGCGCAGGGTTTCCACGCCGTCGGCATCGCGCTCGACGTGTTCGTAGCTCAGGCCCTCATCCAGCGTGTAGGCGATCGACCACAGGAAGCCGTCTTCCTCGGCGCTTTCCACTTCCAGGTCGGAAATGGCGGTCTTCAGCACCGGGTCCCAGTTGACCAGGCGCTGGCCGCGGTAGATCAGGCCCTGCTCGTACCAGCGCACGAAGGCCTCGTTGACCGCCGCCGACGGCTGCGGGTCCATGGTGAAGGTGCTGCGCGACCAGTCGGCGGAGGTGCCGAGGCGGCGCATCTGGCGTTCGATGGTGTCGCCGGACTGCTGCTTCCACTCCCAGACCTTGCCGATGAAGCCTTCGCGGCCCAGCGAATCGCGGGTCTCGCCCTTGCCTTCCAGCGCCAGGTTGCGGCTGACCACCATTTCGGTGGCGATGCCGGCATGATCGGTACCGACCTGCCACAGCGTGTCGTAGCCACGCATGCGTTGGTAGCGCACCAGCGCGTCCATCAGGGTCTGCTGGAAGGCGTGGCCCATGTGCAGGGTGCCGGTCACGTTCGGCGGCGGCAGCAGGATGGTGTACGGCTCGCCCGTGCCGGACGGCTTGAAGTGGCCGGCCTTCTCCCAGGCCTCGTAGAGGTCGGTCTCGAAGGACTTCGGGTCGTAACTGGAGGCGAGTTGGGTCATGCGGGGGAACCGGTAATCAAGGCGGAAGGGAGATCAGCGCGGCCCGAGGGCGCGCCGGATCTTCTGGTCGGTGTGGTACTGGCTGACCGCGTAGGCGGCCCAGATCGCGGCGGGCAGCCAGCCGATCAGGGTGATCTGCAGGATCAGGCAGACAATGCCGGCAAACGGCCGGCCGATGGTGAAGAAGGACAGCCAAGGAAGAATCAGGGCGATCAACAGGCGCATCAAGGGGTCCTCGCTGGACTTACATGTCGTGCTTGTTCAGGTCGTAACCGGCGGCCTTGTACTGGCGCCAGCGTTCGCGCAGCGGTTCGCGCGCTTCCGGGTCGGCCGGAACCACTTCCAGCACGCGCTCGCACTCGCCCAGCCAGGGTTCATCGCGCAGGTTGATCACCAGCGGGCGCGCCGGTGCCTCGGTGCCCGGCACGGCGATCAGCACCAGGGCTTCTTCCTCGTCCATGTCCTCGCCGGCGATCTGGTGCGGGATGTAGGCATCGTTGTCGAACGCCCACAGCAGTTCGTCCAGCTCCTCGGCCTGGGCCTGGTCGCGGGCCAGCACCAGGGTGAACAACCCGGCGTCGTTGGCCTTGCGCGCCAGCTCGCAGACCAGGCGCAACGGCTCGGTCAGGAAGCGGGGCTTGGCGATCAGGTAGAAGTCGGCGCGGGGCATGGCAGGGTCCGGGTCAGGCAGGGGCCCGGCAGTGCCGGGCGAGGCCCTGGCCGGCGGGCGCCGGCCAGGGTCGGGTACGGCATCAGGCGCGGGCGACCTGGTCCAGCAGCCACTGGCTCAGCAGGCCGACCGGGCGGCCGGTGGCCATGCCACGCTTGCCTTCATCGCTGGCCACGCCGGCGATGTCCAGGTGGGCCCAGCGCTGGCCTTCGGCGAAGCGCGACAGGAAACAGCCGGCGGTGATCGCACCGGCCCAGCGGCCGCCGATGTTGTAGACGTCGGCGAAGGTCGAATCCAGCATCGGCTGGTACTCGTCCCACAGCGGCAGGCGCCAGGCGCGGTCGAACACCTGCTCGCCGGCGGCCAGCAGCTCGTTGGCCAGGTCGTCGTGCTTGCTCATCAGGCCGGCGGTCTGGTGGCCCAGGGCGACCATGCAGGCGCCGGTCAGGGTGGCGACGTCGACCAGCGCGGCCGGCTCGAAGCGCTGCGCGTAGGTCAGCGCGTCGCACAGGATCAGGCGGCCTTCGGCGTCGGTGTTGCCCACTTCGATGGTCTTGCCCGACATCGAGGTGATCACGTCGGACGGACGGTAGGCGTTGCCGTCGATGGCGTTTTCCACCGCCGGCACCACCACCACCAGGTTCAGCGGCAGCTTGGCCTTGACCGCAGCGACGAAGGTGCCGATGACGTTGGCGCCACCGCACATGTCGTACTTCATCTCTTCGATGCCGCCCTGGGTCTTCAGGTTGACGCCACCGGTATCGAAGGTGATGCCCTTGCCGACCAGCACGTACGGCTTGGCGTCGCCGCCATTGTTCCACTTCAGCACGACCAGGCGCGGGCGGTTGGCCGAACCACGGGCCACGGCCAGCAGCGAGCCCATGCCCAGCGCTTCCATCTGGGTCTCGTCGAGGATCTCGGCTTCGGCACCATCGTGCTCGCCGGCGAACTTCACGCCGACCTCGGCCAAATGGGCCGGGGTGCAGTAGTTCGGCGGCAGGTTGCCCAGTTCGCGGGCGAACTCGACACCGGCGGCGATGGCCTGGCCCTGGGCTAGGGCCTGCGCGTCGTCACCGGCGATGGCCAGCTGGGCCAGGCCGGCGTCGTCGGCCTTCTTCTTGCCCAGGGTGGCGGTGTAGCGGTACGCGGCATGATCGGCGGCGATCACCGCCTGGCGGATCGCCCAGGCCGCGTCGCGGTCCTTCACCGCCACTTCGGACAGGGTGAACAGTGCGCTGCGGGCAGCACCGGCCTTCAGCGCGCGCACGGCGTCGCCGACGGCCTTCAGGTACTGCGGCACGCCGAAGCGGGCGGCTTCGCCCAGGCCGACCACCAGCACGCGCGGGGCGGTCACGCCCGGCAGGTCATGCAGCAGGGTGGTGGCGCCGGTCTTGCCGGACAGGTCGCCGCGCTGGGCCAGGGCGGCCAGGCGGCCACCGCTGGCGGCGTCCAGGGCCTGTGCGGCCGGGGTCAGGGTATGGTCGGCATACGCGCCAACCACCAGGCAATCGACGGTGGCGGCGGCCGGAGCAACGTGGTTCAGGGTGAATTCGAGGGCCATTGAGCAGATTCCATTGGCGAGTCCGTACAATCGCAGGCCGTTTACGCCCAGACAGTAGACTGGGCGGCACCGCGAACGAACCCCAGAGTTTAAACCACCGCCCCATGCTGAAGCTCGACCGATACCTGCTGGGCGATTTCGTCCAGAGTTTCCTGGCTACCCTGATCGTCCTGCTGGTGGTCAGCGTGGGCGGCGTGCTGGTGGACATCCTCGGCAACATCGCCGACGGGCGCCTGCCGGCCAAGCTGCTGTTCTCGCAGCTGGGCCTGCAGTTCATCGCCTACCTGCCGCTGATCCTGCCGCTGGCGCTGATGCTGGGCCTGCTGCTGGCCATCGCCCGCCTGTACCGTGACTCGGAAATGGCGGTGATCACCGCCATTGGTGTCGGCCCCAAACGCCTGCTGCGGCCACTGCTGATGCTGGTGGTGCCGGTGGTGGCCCTGGTGGGTGCCTGCTCGCTGTGGCTGGGCCCGTGGGCCGGCCGGGTGGCTGAGCAGATGATCATCGAGGCCAACCGCAGCGTGCTGATGGCCGGTCTGGAGCCGGGCCGCTTCACCCCGCTGCCCAATGGCGGCGTGGTCTACCTGTCCTCGATCTCGCCCGATGGCACCCAGCTGGGCAAGGTGTTCCTGCAGCGCCAGAAGGATGACCGCCTGGAAGTGGTGTCGGCCAATGGCGGCCGCATGTTCTTCGAAGGTACCCGCCAGCGCTTCCTGGAGCTGGATGACGGCCACCAGGTGGAAGGGCCGGTGGCCGGTGGCCTGGACTACCGCCTGGCGACCTTCGCCCGCAATGACGTGGCCTTGCCCGATGGCGCGCAGACCCGCACCGAGGATGACCCGGAACTGATGCCGACCCTGCAGCTGATCGGCGATGAGCGTCCGCAGGCGCAGGCGCAGCTGCACCGCCGCCTGGCGCCGCCGCTGATCGCGCTGGCGTTCGCCCTGCTGACCGTGCCGCTGGGCCGCAGCTCGCCGCGCCAGCAGCGCTACGGCCGCATGATGCTGGCGCTGATGGCCTACATGGTCGGTACCAATCTGATGTTCATCGGCAGCGGCTGGATCGCCAACGGCAAGATCCCCCCAGCGCTCGGCCTGTGGTGGTTGACCCTGCCGTTGCTGGCGCTGGCAATCTGGATGTATGCACGTGATGGCCGCCTGGGCCGCCCGAAGGGAGCCCGCGCATGAGGCTGCGCCCGATGCGTTTCGACCTGTACCTGGGCCGGTCGGTGTTCACCACGGTGCTGCTGACCTGGGCCGTGCTGGTTGGCCTGGACGTGGTGATGGCGTTCTCCGGCGAGTTCAAGGACATCGGCAAGAACGGCTACACGCTGGGCCATGCCGCCGCATGGGTGCTGTACACGGTGCCACGCCGCGCCTACACCATGTTCCCCACCGCCGCGGTGATCGGTGCACTGATGGGCCTGGGCCAGCTGGCGGCGACCTCGGAGCTGACCGCGCTGCGTGCGCTGGGCCTGTCGCGCAAGCGCCTGAGCGTTTCGGTGGCGATCGCGCTGTCGCTGCTGACCGCGGTGATGGTGTTCAGCGCCGAGACCCTGGGCCCCTGGGGCCAGGACCGCGCCGATGCGTTGAAGTCCAGCGCCAAGTGGGGGCGGGATATCGCCACCAGCCGCTACTCGGGCCTGTGGGCACGCGAGGGCGATACCTTCCTCAACGCGCAGAGCGGCGAGGAGCAGCTGGTCGGCGACAAAGGCACGCGCCTGATCCTGCGCGACGTGCGCCTGTACCGCATCGCCGAGAACGGGGGCATCGCCTCATTGACCCATGCCGACACCGCCGAGCATGACAGGGATGGCTGGGTGCTGACCGGGGTACGTCGCGATACCTTCGGCGAGCGCTCGGCGACCCGCCAGGAAATCGCGCGCGAACCGTGGAATTCGAAGCTGGATGCGGCCGCATTGGCCACCGGCATCGCCAAGCCGCGCAACCTCAGCCTGGCCGAACTGAGCACCAGCATCACCTACCGGCAGCGCAACGGGCTGGACGCGCGTGACTTCGAGGACGTGTACTGGAGCCGCTGGTTCTACCCGTTGAACGTACTGGCGCTGTGCCTGGCGGCGGTGCCGTTCGCGTTCGGCTCGCTGCGCAGCGGCGGCATGGGCAAGCGCCTGTTCCTGGGCATCCTGTTCGCGCTGGGCTTCTGGCTGCTGCAGCTGTTCTTCGGGCGCATGGCCGGCGCGCTGAAGTTCGATTACCGCATTGCCTATGCGCTGCCACCGATCGTGATGCTGGCGGTGTCCGGACTGCTGTTCCGGCGCAAATCAGGTTGATTCCCAGGGAGCCGGGCAAGGCCCGGCTGTTTCCGTTTCACTTCAAGGACGAACATGAGCTTCCAACGCTTTCTGCCGTACATCGCGGCCGTGCTGCTTTCTGCCGGCTGCAGCCGGTCCACCGTCGACTTCGAGATCGACAACCCGACCGATGCGCCGCTGACCCTGTCGATCGATCAGCAGGTGCACACCCTGCCGCCGCACACCTCCATGCCCCTGGCCCTGGAGCCGGGCCAGTACCGGCTGCAGAGCGAGAAGATCGGCAGCGTGCGCATGGTCGTCTACGCCGACGGAATCGGTGGCCTGATCAACCCGGCCATGGCCGAGTACGTGATCGTCACCGAGCAGTACGTCACCAGCAAGACCAACTCCGGTGGCCTGGCGTCGAAGGTCGAACTGAACGACGTGGAGATCGAGGGTCCCTACGTGAAGGCGACCGGCTTCTTCATTCCGCGCCGTTGGGACGCAGGACTGAAGGGCGAGCTGCCTGACACGGTGGTCTCCAGCAGCCCGGATACCTCGTCCGACTACCGGACCAAGCTCTACAACGTGCCTGGCTTCTTCGAATACCTGGATGCCGGGGACGAGCTGAAGGAGGCTTTCGGGCCGGATGGCTACCGGCCGCCGGCAGCATCGGTGGCTTTCACTGCCGCCCAGCTGCCGCCGCTTCCGGCGGCCTATGAGGCCCAGGGCAAACCGATGCGCGACCTCTACGCGCACTATCTGGCGGCCACCGACGCGGGGGAGCAGAGGCGCCTGAAGAAGGCCAGCCTGAAGCTGTGGCAGGACTTCGTGAAGACCCGGGCGCAGTTGAGCGGACAGGTTCCGGTGGCCGATGACGTGCAGGCCAATGCGTTCGCGTCCGCCTACTTCGACCTCTGGGCCCAGCCGGCGGTGATCCTGCCCGACCCGGCGCCTGCAGGCTGATCGCTGCGCTGTTCGTGTAGCGCCGAGCGCGTGCTCGGCCCTGCAGACAGCGCTTTACCGCTTCGGCATGCGCACCACGCGGGTGCCGCTGGCGCGGTCGTGCCAGGTCAGGCGTTGGCGGTCGACCCACGCCCACCAGAATCCCAGCCCGCCCAGCAGCAGTGACAGCGTGCCCACTGCGAAGCGCAGCCACAGCTGGCCGCGCCGCAGCGGCGTGCCATCGCGCGATTGCAGTTTCAGCCGCCACGGACGCATGCCCAGCGTCTGTCCGCCACGGCGCCAGCTGGCCGTGGCGTACCACCCCGTGATTCCCCAGCACACCGCCCACAGCAGCCACTGCCAGGCACTGAACGGTGCGATGTTCTCGCGCTGCGCGTGGCCGCTGAAGGTGTAGGCGAGGGTGAACAGCGTGCCGGCCAGCATCCACAGCGCCAGCACCGGCAGTGCGTCGTAGACCATCGCCAGCACGCGCCAGGCCAACAAGGCACGTGGGCGGGGCATTTCGGTAGCGGCCGCAGGGGCCGTGTCGGTGGCAGGGCGGGACATGCGCCGAGCATACGCAAAGCTGGCCGTGCCCGCAGTGGCCCTCGTATCCTGCACGCATGGCCCTTGTTTCCACCCCCGCCGAACGCCGCCAGCTGGTCCAGCAACTGCCCGAGCTGCGCGCCGACGACAGCATGCGCATCCAGCGCTTCCTCGATGCGATCTGGGCCGAGAACGGCCTGGCCCGCGCCACCCTCGACAGCTACCGGCGCGACCTGGAAGGGCTGGCGCGCTGGATGGATGGACGCGACGGTGGCCTGGCCGGCATCGAACGTCCCGGGCTGTTCGACTACCTGGCCTGGCGCACCCGGCATGGCTGGTCGCCGCGCAGCAATGCGCGCCTGCTGTCGGCGCTGCGGGCGTTCTTCGCCGATGGCGTGCGCCGTGGCGAGCGTAGCGAAGACCCGAGTGCGCTGCTGGACCCGCCGAAGCTGCCGCGCCTGTTGCCCAAGGCGCTGGCCGAAAGCCAGATCGACGCGCTGCTGGCGGCCCCGGACATCGACAGCCCGCTGGGCCTGCGCGATCGCGCCATGCTGGAACTGATGTATGCCGCCGGCCTGCGCGTGAGCGAGCTGGTGCTGCTGCCGGCCACGGCGGTCAACCTGCGCCAGGGCGTGCTGCGGGTTACCGGCAAGGGCAGCAAGGAACGGCTGGTGCCGCTGGGCGAGGAATCGCAGCATTGGCTGGAGCGTTACCTGCAGCAGTCGCGCCCGCAGCTGGTCGGCAAGGGCAAGGTGCATGCCCTGGCGGATGGGCAGACCCCGTTGTTCATCGAGCCGACGTTGCATGCACTGACCCGGCAGGCGTTCTGGCACCTGGTCAAGCGCCACGCGCAGGTGGCCGGCATCGACCCGGCGCGGATCAGCCCGCATGGCCTGCGCCACAGTTTCGCCACCCATCTGCTCAACCGCGGTGCCGACCTGCGCGCGCTGCAGATGCTGCTCGGGCACAGTTCGTTGTCGACCACCCAGATCTACACCCTGGTGGCGCGCGAGCATCTGCAGAAGCTGCACGCCCGCCACCATCCGCGCGGCTGAGCGCCGGGCTGAATCGCTGCCCGGGGCCGTGCCGGGCGTCGCGGCCCGGTTCTGGTGGCTGTGTCAGAATCCGGGATCTTCTTCTGTTGCGGATCGCTCCATGCTCCGATTTGCCATCGCCGCCGTGTTCGGTGCACTCAGCCTGACCGCCTGCGCCCAGCCGGCCCCGCCGGCCGCCAAGGCGCCTGCCGCTGCGGCCAAGGCCGGCCCGGCTGCCAACGCGTCGGCCGACCAGGCGGTACGTGCCGCTCTGACCGCGCTGAATCCCGGCTTCCAGGTGGACTACATCGGTGCCGCGCCGTTCCCCGGCTTCCGCGAAGTGGTGGTCTCCGGCCAGCTGCTGTACGTGTCCGATGACGGTCGCTACCTGTTCCAGTCGCAGCCCTACGACACCCGCGCCAAGGGCCCGGCCAACAGTGAAGGCCTGCTCGGCTACCGTCGCGGCCTGCTGGCCAAGGCCAACCACGGCGATCGCATCGTGTTCGCCGCGCCGAACGCCAAGTACACCATCAGCGTGTTCACCGACATCGAGTGCGGTTACTGCCGCAAGCTGCACCAGGACATCGCCGAGCTCAACCGCAACGGCATCACCGTCGAGTACCTGGCGTTCCCGCGCATGGGCCTGGGCAGCAAGGATTACACCGACATGATCTCGGTCTGGTGTGCAGCGGATCGTCGCCAGGCCCTGACCAACGCCAAGCGTGGCGGCAGCGTGCCGGCCAAGAACTGCACCAACCCGGTGGCGATGCAGTACGCGCTGGGCCAGCAGCTGGGCGTGAATGGCACGCCGGCGATCTTCGCGCCGGATGGAACCCAGCTGGGCGGTTACCTGCCGCCGGCGCAGCTGCGTGCGGCGCTGGACAAGTTGTCCGAGAAGCGCTGACGCGAAATCGTAGCGTCGAGCCATGCTCGACTGCGGTTCCGCATGAGGCAGCCGAGCATGGCTCGGCTCTACAGATTCGAGGCCGGGGATGCGTATCGCATCCCCGGCTTTTTGCTTATTTCAGGCCATCACTGACCGCCTTGGTCAGCGTGCCCTGCGCATCGTCACCGCTGAACTCCCAGACGAACGCGCCGCCCAGGCCCTGGGTCTTCACGTAACCCATCTTGCGGGTGATGTTGGCCGGGGTATCGAAGCTCCACAGCGTGCTGCCGTTGTAGATCCAGGTGGCACCGGCCGTGTTGTCGGTGTAGCCCGGCCACGCCAGGTTCTTCAGTACCTTCCAGTCTTCGATGCCGGCTTCATACGTGCCCGGGGCGGCGCCGGTCGCGGTCTGGTACAGGCCGTTGTTGGCGTTGGCCACGCCGGTCCAGCCACGCCCGTAGTAGCCGATGCCCAGGTTGAGCTTGGCGGCGGGCACGCCACGGCTGATGAAGGCCTCGATGGCGTCGTTGCTGTTGTACAGCTTCTGGTCGCCGGTGGACGGGTCATTCGGCGAATCGAACAGCGCCGACTGGTGATTGGTCTTCGCATCCCACGCGCCGTGGAAGTCGTAGGTCATCACGTTGATGTAGTCCAGGTACGGGTGGTACGCGGCAGGATCGGTGACGCGGATCTTGTCGATGCCGGCACCCACCGCCACCGTCAGCAACAGGCCCGGACGCACCGCATCGAGCTGGCGGCGGAACTCGGCCATCAGCGCGGTGAAGTTGGCGTTGTCTTCCGGCTTGCCGCATTCGATGCCGCAGGCCACCGGGTATTCCCAGTCGATGTCGATGCCGTCGAACACGCCCAGCGCGGCACCGGCGCCACCGGCACCGTCGGTCACCGGCAGGTTGCCCTTGATGTAGGCGTCGATGCACGAGGCGACGAAGGCCTGGCGGTTTTCCGGGCGCGCCGCGCTGGAGAAACCACGCGACCAGGTCCAGCCACCCAGCGAGATCAGCACCTTCATGCCCGGGTACTTGGCCTTGAGCTGCTTGAGCTGGTTCCAGTTGCCACGCAGCGGCTGGTCCCAGGTATCGGCGCTGCCACTGACACTCTCGGCGGCGCTGAAGGCCTTGGTGTAGTCGGCGAAAGCATCGCCACCGGCACCGCTGTTCGGATCCGACGGCTGGGTGATGCCCACTTCGCAGCGGTTGTTGCGCACGTTGCCGAACGCGTAGTTGATGTGGGTCAGGCGTGCGGCCGAGCCGCTGCTGTCGATGTTCTTGACCCGGTAGTTGCGGCCGTAGATGCCCCACTGGGTGAAGTAGCCGATGACCCGCTTGCCGGTGGTGCCGCCGTCACCGGCCAGCGTGGTGGCGCTGATCTCGGTGCCCTGTGCCGACGCATTGCCGGCGTTGTCGCGGGCACGTACGCGGTAGCGGTAGGTGGTCGACGCGGTCAGGCCGCCATCGACGTAGCTGGCACTGGACGGCGAACCGACCAGGCTGCCGTTGCGGTACACGTCGTAGCCAGCCATGCCGCTGCCACCGGTGTTGTCGGTGGAGGGGCTCCAGCTGAGCGCGATGCTGTTGGCGGTGCGCGTACCGGCCGCCAGCCCACCGGGTACGCTCGGTGCGGTGGTATCGCCACCGGCGGCGTTGACGGTGATGGTGATGGTCGGGGTGCTGCTGGTGGCGTTGTTGTTGTCGGTGGCCACCGCGCGCAGAGTGTGGCTGCCGGCGCTGGCATTGGCCCAGCTGGCCGCATACGGCGCACTGGTGGCCACGCCGAGCGTGCTGCCGTCGCGGAAGAATTCGACCTTGGCGACGCTGCCGTCCGGATCACTGGCGGTGGCGGTCACGTTGACCGTGCTGCCGGCACTGAAGGTTGCGCCGTTGGCCGGCGAGGTCAGGCTGACCACCGGCGGCTGGTTGCTGCCGCTGCCATCACAGGCGCCGAGGTTGGTGTAGTAGGGCGCACCGGCCGGATGGTCCGGCGGCGCGTTCCAGATGTCCTGGTTCGCCCGATAGAGGACGCCTCCTTTCTGCAGGGTATCGCCGGCCCGGTAGATCTTGGCCTGGTCCCACTGGGCCACGCCGGCACAGCTGGCGGCCTGCGCCAGGCCGGGCAGGGCGGCGGTACCGGCGGCCAGGGCAAGCAGCCAGGCCAGGCGGCGGGGACGACAGCTTCGGGTCGAACGTTCGGCACTGCGCACAATCGGGTCGTACATGGGTAAGTCTCCGATCAAAGGGCGCGCGGGCCCCGATGGCGCCGCGCGTGACGCAGGTCCGGGCGTCGCCCGGGAAGGCGACGGAGGGGGCGGACGGAGGTACCTGGGAGGCCGGGGAGAGAGTCCGGCGCCAGGTAGGGACAACGTTGTCATCAATCGCGTGGTCAATCCGTGAGCAAGCGCATGGTTCCGGGATCCGGGCCAAGGGCGGCGCTGCGCGCGGTCGGCGGCCATCGGCGGAGCCCCCTCGTGGCTGGGGCTTTCCGCGAAAAGCAGATTTCTGGGGGTTGGCCGGGCGGGTGGGCTGCGCAGGGGACGCCGTGAATCCATCCCTGGAGGCTCGGGCGCGCCATCCATGGC
>NZ_JAWJTG010000063.1:0-17359 GCF_032911605.1 Stenotrophomonas mexicanensis | reverse complement strand
CCGCTGGCCGGCATTCGAATCTACCGGCCAGCGGCCGGCACTACCCCGGCTGTTCGGCCGCGTGCGAAGCTTCAACGATGCTGACCCTGCAACGCGGCAACCACCACGGACTGCTCATCGCCCCGCGCTGGGCCTCCACCCGCATCCAACTGGAAGAAGAGGTACTGCAACGCCTGCTCGACGCGCAGGCAATGCTGCCTGTGGGGCTGCGGCTACTGCTCATCCGTGGCTTCGAACCCAGCCACAGCCGTCTCGGTGGCTTCCGCCGCCTGGTGCGTGGGCTCGGCATCACCCTCTTCCGTGCCTGTTATCCGCAGCGCCAGGATGAAGTCGACGCCATCTTCGGCGCCAACGGCCACGACATCGATGGCCGTCATGTCGATGTCTCACTGGTACTGCACGGCAAGCGGCTGCGGCTGCTGCCCCTGGGCGTGTTCACCCCGCCGCGCTGGCAGCACCGCCGCATCGCCCGGTATGCCGAGCCGGTCGCACGAGCGAAGCGCAGCCTGCAGCACTGCGGATTCGTGCTGCATCACAATCCCACCGAAGCCCTGCAGATCCACTGCGATTATCGTCCCCGCTGACGCCGCGGTGGCTCATGCGGACTGCGCTCGCACCAAAGATGCAAATGATTCTCTTTTGCTGTAAGGTGCAGCCGCTGCCCTTGCCGCCGCGGGCTGTTCCCTTTCCCAGTTGTCGCCCGCCCCGTGTCCACGCCTGTCGAACCGACGGATGTCGCGCAGCTGTGCGCGGCCCATTACCGGCCGCTGCACGCCCATGTCCGCCGCAAACTCCCGCAACGCAGCGACGCTGATGACGTCGTCCAGGAAACCTGGCTGCGTGTCGTCAAGGTCGCCGCCAGTGGCCTGCTGAGCAATGGCCGCGCGTACCTGTACCGTGTTGCCCACAACCTGATTGCCGACCATTACCGGCAACGCCAGCGCCGTCGCGAAGAAGCGCTGGATTACACGCAGTTGCATGCCATCGCCGATCCTGCGCCGCTGCCCGAGCAGCGACTGCTCGACGCCGAACAGCTGCGCCACCTCGACGCGATCATCGCCGCGCTGCCACCGCGCTCGCGCCAGGTGTTCCTGCTGGCGCGGGTTGAACAGTTGGCGCTGGCCGAGATCGGGCGCCAGCTCGGCATCAGCCGGCAGACCGCGCACGGCCATCTGCTGCGCGCACTGGTCGCCCTGCAGCAGGTGCCGGGCGCATGAGCCTGGACGCGATCGCGCGCGAAGCTGCACGCTGGTGGCTGGACGGGCAGGACGGTGGCCGCGACGAGAACGCGTTCGACCAGTGGTACCAGGCCGACCCTCGCCATGCTGCGCAGTACCAGCATCTGCAACACCTGTGGCAGGCCAGTGCGACGCTGCCCAGCCTGCAGCGGCAACAGCAGCGCAGGCAACGCCGTCGCCTGCGCGAAGCCGGCATTGCGGTTCTGTTGCTGTGCGCGCTGGGTCTCTACAGCCGCCATGTGTCACCGCCCGTAGCGCAGGTCCTGCGAACGGCCGCTGGCGAGATCCGCGAGGAGACCCTTCGGGATGGCTCGCATGTCCTGCTGTCACCCGGCAGCGAAGTGAAGGTGCGCATCGATGGACAGCGCCGCCAGCTCCAGCTGCAGCGCGGCCAGGCCTGGTTCCAGGTCGCCGCCGATGCCGGCCGGCCCTTCCAGGTGCATACCCCACAGGGCACCGTCACTGCACTGGGGACCGCATTCGATCTTGCCGTGCGGGGCAACAGCAGCGTGGTCACCGTTACCGAGCATCGCGTGCGCGTGGACAGCGGCAACGTCAGCATGCTGGCTGACCACGGCGAACAGCTGCGCTTCGATGGGCAGGCAACAGCCCATGCAACAACGACCGCCCCCGGAGCATTGGCTTGGCGCGAGCGGCGCCTGCATTGGGTCTCGGCCCCACTGGCCGACGTCACGCAGGGCCTGGACCGCTGGCATGGCGGGCACACGTGGGTCGTCGGCGAGCAGCTGCGCCAGCAGCCGGTCACCCTGCTTGGCAGTGCCGACGGTGCGGCCGGCAACCGCGACCAGTTGGCCACTCAGTTGCAGGTGCGCGTGCTGCGCCTCGGCGCGGGCATACAGGTGTGGCTGCCGCCACGCAGGGAACAGCGTGATGGACCCTGACATCCGGCCTGCGGCTGCGTCTACCCAGGATGACGACGCTCTGCGTCAGCCCCTGGAGCCCCCGATGCTGTGCCACCGCCCCCTTGTCCTCGCCCTGTCGCTGGCCTGTGCCAGCGCGATTCCACTGCTGCCTGCCAGCGCCCAGGCGCAGGCTGTCAGCCGCCACTACGATCTGCCCGCACAGCCGCTGGCGGCCGCGCTGGATGCCTACAGCCGCCTGAGCGGCGTCGATCTGGTGATCGGCGCGGCGCTGCCCGCCGGCCACGCTGCCCCTGCCCTGCGTGGTGATTTCGACGACGCCCAGGCGTTGTCCCGTCTGCTTGCAGGCAGCGGCCTGCGCCCGCGCTTCGTCGATGCGCGTCGTGCCGCCCTGGAGCCGGCACCGGCTGAACGCGCCGATGGCAGCCGTCGCACTGGCCCGCTGCGGGTGCAGGGTACTACCGCACACGGTCAGGCACCGGGTGCCGGCGCCAGTCAATATGTACCGGCCACCCGCGATGGCTTTGCGCCCTCGGTGGGCAGCGAGCGTGTGGCGATGGCCGAACGGCAGGAAGGCAACAGCCTGCTGCGCTCGATGCCCGGCGCCCACAGCTTCCATTCGCGCAGCCAGCCGGGCCTGCAGGTCAACATCCGCGGCATGACCGGTGCCGGCCGGGTCAACACCATGATCGACGGTGTCACCCAGACCTTCCGCAACAATGCCGGGCATGGCTCGGGCGGTCCGTTCGCCTATGTCGATCCCTTCCTGCTGGCCGGTGTGGACGTGCAGCGCGGCGCGGTCGCCGGCGGAGATGGCGCCGGCACGTTGGCCGGCAGCGCCAACTTTCGCACGCTGGACATCGACGATCTGCTCGGTGAGGGGCGCGACTGGGGCCTGCGTGCGGGCTACCGCCACGGCAACAACGGCTACGGCAGTGGCCGTACCTTCGCCGGTGCCTGGCGCCACAGCGAAGAGGGTGGCGACCGCCAGTTCGGCCTGCTGGCCGCCGCCAGCAGCAGCCGCAGCAGCGAATACGCGACTGCACGCGGGCAGAAGAACAACGCCGACCCGGGCAGCCAGCAGCCCAGCAGCTGGCTGTTGAAGGCACGCCTGCAGCCCAGCGACCAGCATCGGCTGGACCTGAGCCACATGCGTTACGAAAACGACTTCTACCACAACTATCCGTGGCAGATTTCCGCGCGCAACCAGCGCGCCAGTTACCACTACACACCCTATTCGCCGTGGATCGACCTGCGTGCGACCTTCGCCAGCAACAAGACCCGGCTGTTCTACCCGCCGGTGGAGGACTCCAGCTACATCGGCCGCCGCACCCACAGCAGCCTGAGCAGCTGGACCGTGGACAACACCAGCCGCTTCGACATCGGTGCACTGCAGGCGCGCTGGAACACCGGCATCAAGCACCAATCGGACATCTATGTGGCCGATACGCCCATCCTGCGCGGTGCCAACCCGCAGGGTCGCAGCCAGCTGGACAGTGTGTTCAGCACGCTGGAGCTGCAGTACGACATCTATGCCCTGACCGCAGGACTGCGCCAGGACCGCTTCGGCATCCGTGGTCACATCCCGGTGTGCTCGGATGTGCCCGGCCAGTGCGCGGAGATCAATGGCGGCGACATCGACGTGCGTCGCACAGAGCGCGCACTCAGCCCGAGCCTGGCGGTTTCACTGCAGGCCACCGACTGGCTGCAGCTGTTCGCCGAGGTCTCGCGCACGTCGCGGCCGCCGCGCGTGCAGGAAATGTTCTTCGAGAAGATCCCGCTGGAGGACGCCAGCGTCGCCGACGGCATCGGCGCCAATCCGTTCCTGCGCCGCGAGCGCTCGCGCAACCTGCAGTTCGGCGCCAACCTCAGCACCGACTCGCTGCTGGTAGACGGTGACCTGGCACAACTGCGGGTCACCCGCTTCGACAACCGCATCCGCGACTACATCAAGCCGCAGTACCTGCTGATCGTGCATCCGCCGGAAGTGGAACCGTTCGTGGTGCCGATCGACAGCGATCCGCAGCTCAATGCCTGGACCGATGTGCTGGACGCCGACGACTTCAGCGCCACCACGCGCTGGATGAACCACCCCGGCGTGGTGCGCATGCGCGGCATCGAACTGGAAGCCCACTACGCCAGCGAGCACTACCACGCCACGCTGAGCTGGACCCGCTCGCACACCAGCGCGCCGGCCATCGAGTTCGTCAACCTGGAAGACATCACCGCCCTGCCCGACCGCTACTGGACGCTGGACGTGGGCAGCCGCTGGTGGCAGCAGCGCGTGCAGGCCGGCCTGCGCGCCGAGTACTCCGGCCCGACCGAGGAAGGCTACGACTTCTTCCAGACCCGCAAGAACGGCGGCACCGGCGTGCTGCTGGACTTCTACGCCAGCTTCAAGCCGCAGGCCAACACCACGCTGTGGCTGAACATCGAAAACCTGCAGAACAAGGCCTATGACAACAATGCCTCGATCGACAGCATCTTCAGCCCGATCCTGGACCGCGGCAACGGCCGTGGCCGTACCGTCTCGATGGGCGTCAATGTGGCGTTCTAGCCGTGGCTGGCTGCCGCTGTGCCTGCTCGCGCTCGCGTCGATGGCCAGCGCGCAGCCGATGCCCGGCACGGTGCTGGACCTCGCCAGCGGCCATACCCTGGACGAAGCTGCGTTCGTGAAGCGCGCAGCGAACGCCCCGCGACTGCTGCTGGGCGAACGCCACGACCTGGCCGGTGACCACGCTGCCCAGCGCTGGCTGCTGCACGCGCTGCAGCAGCAGCGTCCACAAGGCGCGCTGGTGCTGGAGATGATTGCCAGCGAACGCCAGCCGCGCCTGCAGCGGGTGCAGCGCTGGCTTGCCAAGGGCAACCATGCCGACGGTGCACGCCTGCAGGAGCTGCTGGGCTGGGATACACGATGGCCGTGGACCGCCTACGGCGGGCTGGTGCAGGACGCCACCGCTGCCGGCATCCCCTTGTTCGGCGGCAATCTCGCGCGCGTCGAGGTCAACGCCCACCTGGCGTCCGCTGATGCGGTGCGGTTCCCGCTGGCCGCCGCCCGCCAACGCCTGTCGGATGTGGTACTGGCCCAGCACGCAGACGCGGCACCGATGCTGGAAGGGATGCTGGCCGTGCAACAGGCCCGCGACACGCGCATGGCACAGGTGCTGACCGCAGCACCCACACCCGCGCTGCTGGTAGCCGGTCGCTGGCATGTGCTGCGCGGCACCGGGGTGCCGGGCTACCTGCCACCGGATACGCCTGCGCTGGTGATCGCATTGGCCTCGCCGGGTGAAACCGTCGGTGCTGCTGATGCCGATCTGCTGTGGGTGCTGGACGATGAGTGAGCGCGGCCAACACTGGCAGGCGATCGTGATCACCGTCGTCCTGCACCTGCTGCCCCTGCTGCTGTTGGTGCACTGGGTTGCAATGCCGCCGATGCTGCCACCGCCGGAGCAGGACGTGCGCATCAGCCTGCGCCTTCTGGCACCGGCCACGCCGCCACAGCCCGTAGAGGAGCGCCAGGCCGATACCCCCAGCCAGGCGCAGCAGGCGCGTGCATCGCAACCGACAAAGTCGCCCCCGCCACCGAAGCCCACCGCCGCGCGCGAGGGCGAGTTGGCCGCCAGCGAAACGGGCGGGACGGGTAGAAAGCCGCTGCCAGTCGCCCCGCCTGCGGCCGCGACCGATGCAAGTCCCGCACCGGCATCGATCACGGCCGCGCCGCCCGCTCCAGACGCGCCACCGGCGGACTTCCAGGCCGGCGCCGCCAGCGACCAGTGGGAAGCCCGCCTGATGGCGCGGCTGGAGCGTTACCGCTATTACCCTGCCGCTGCGCGCTCGCGCCGGCAGCAGGGCACTGCCTGGGTCAGGGCCTGCATCGACCGCGAAGGTCGCCTGCTGGCGCTGCGGCTGGAGCAGTCCAGTGGCCAGCCGATGCTCGATGACGCTGCGCTGCAGACCTTCCGTCGCGCGCAGCCGCTGCCGCCCATTCCCGATGAACTGAAGGCACCGCAGGAACTGGTGGTGCCGGTGGAGTACTACCTGCGCTAGGCGGCGTAGGCCTCCGCCTCGATCTCGAACAGCATGCCGTCCAACGCCAGTCGCGGCACCGGGATCAGCGTGCAGGTGGGCGCCGCGCGGTTCGGCCAGCGCCGTCGCACCTGGTGGGCAATGATGCCCAGCCGGTCCTCATCGTGGTCGACCACCAGGATGCGCAGCCGCGCCACATCGGCCAGACTTGCCTGCGCCGATCGCAGCGCGGTCTGCAGGTTGTCCAGCGCCTGCCCGACCTGTTCTTCGAAGCTGGGCGAGAGGCGGCCCTGGGCATCCTCGCCGCCCTGCCCTGCGACATGGATCACCCGCGCCGGCAGGCGCACCACCGCCACGTGTGAGTAGCCGTTGGCCGAAGGATCGTAGAGGCCCGGTGGATTGAACAGTTCCAGCAGGCCATGGCTGAGGTCCGGTGTGGTCAGCAGGTTCATGCCGCGCGCCTCGTGGGGGATGCCTACAGTCTGTAACCTCAACTCCGGTTGAGGTCAAACGGATCCGGTGCAACAGACCGGTCTGCCACGCGCAACGATCACGCATTCCCGTGGACTCGAGCCTGCTCGACTTCCACCGACCAGAAGCAGTCGAGCAAGCTCGACTCTACAGAAGCGTGGTCACGTCCACGCTGGGTCTGCGGTGAAATCAATGGTCAACCAGAACGTGCTGCCCCGCGCATCCAGCCGCACTGCAATCTCGTCACGCATCGCATCGACCTCGCCCACTGAACCCAGCGGCGTGGCCGGGTCGGCCAGCACGTGGATCTCGATGAAGCGCATCCGCCCCATCTTCGCCACATGGCTGGTGAAACCGGCATAGCCACGCTCGGCGACGAACGCCTGCATCACCCGCTGCACGCGCCGGTCCAGATCATCCGGTGCCACCTGCAGCACTTCGCGCATGGCCTTCCAGGCACCCCGCGCCGGCACCGGCAACACCGCCAGGCTGATCAACGCCAGCACGATCGAATCCAGGTACGGCACCCAGTGATGCCACTCACCACCGTGCAGGACCAGCGCCAACACAAAGGCCAGTACCACTGCCAAGCTCATCAACCCGCCCAGCAGCCAGCCGCGCACATCCAGCCACAACAGCGCGGAGCGCAGATGCCGCGCCCGCTGCGCGACGAAGGCCGCCATCGCCAGGTTGCTGGCACTCAGCAACGCCGCCCACCACAGCGCGGGCCCGAATTTCACTTCGTGCCCGCCCGTGGTCAAACCGATCACGGCGTTGGCCAGCGCGTACACGCAGGCCAGCGACAGGATAACCCCACCCAACGCCTCGACCATCGGCTCCAGATGCCAGTAGCCGTACTGGAAGCGCGGGCTCTGTTCCCGCGCTACCAGCCGCAGCACCGACAACGACACCAGGGTCAGGGCGACATCGACCAGGCTGTACACGCCGTCGAACAGGATGGCCTGCGATCCCACCAGCAGGCCACCGATGAAGCCGACCGCGCTGACCGCCAGGGTGACCCCGATCGAGAACTTCAGGATGCGTTGCTCGCGCGCGGTATCCATCGTTCACCGAACGGCCGACCGTTGCCGGTCAGGCCTTCAGCACCTCCACCTTGTACGAAACCGCATCACCCTCCTGCTCGATGATGAGCCCGTGCACGTCCGACTCGAAGCCCGGGAAACGCGCATTCTGCTCGCGGGCGATGCGCAGCGACTGGATGATCGGCTCGTCGCTGTCACCGAAACGCTCACCCGGCATGATGGTCGGGATGCCCGGCGGGTACGGCACCAGCATGGTCGCCGCAATGCGGCCACTGATCTGCTCGATGTCGACCCGCTCGATCTCGCCCTTGACCAGGTGGTTGTAGGCATCGGCCGGGGTCATCACCGGCGTCGGCAGATCCACGTACATCTCACGCATCACCTTGGCCACGGCAAATTCCTGGTTGAACGCATGCAGCGCATCGCACAGGTCACGCAGGCCCCAGCCGGCGTAGGCATTCGGATAGTCGGCAGCCAGCGTCGGCAGTGCCTGGCTCAGCGGTGCGTTGCGGTCGTAGAGTTCCTTGAACGCCATCAGCTCGGTGACCAGGGTGCTCCACTTGCCCTTGGTGATGCCCATCGAGAACAGGAACAGCACCGAGTACAGGTTGGTCTTCTCCACGGTGATGCCGCGGCCCCACAGGAACTTGCTCAGCACCGCTGCCGGAATGCCCAGCTTGCCCATGCTGCCGTCCATCGCCAGGCCGGGGGTCAGCAGGGTCACCTTGATCGGGTCGATCAGCACATAGTCGTCGACCAGGTTCTCGAAGCCGTGCCAGTGCGCATCCGGCTGCAGGTACCACTCCTCGCGCTTGGCCACCAGCGGCGCTGGCGTGTCGCCCTTGTCCAGGCTGCGCTCGACCTGGGTCGGCTGCCACACGCTGAACCACCAGTCGTCGCGCCCCAGGTCATCGCGCACGTGCAGCATCGCGCGGCGGAAGGCGATGGCCTCGTCGTGCATTTCCTGTACCAGCGAGCGGCCCGCATCACCTTCCATCATCTTCGAGGCCACGTCACAGGCCGCGATCACCCCGTAGTGCGGGCTGGTCGAGGTGTGCATCATGAACGACTCATTGAAACGCTCGGCATCCAGGTTGCGTTGCGCCGAGTTGCGTACGTGGATCATCGACGCCTGCGAGAACGCCGCCAGCAGCTTGTGGGTGGAATGCGTGGTGAAGATGATCGCATCCTGCTCACGCGGCTTGCCCTTGGCCATGCCATAGTGGTTCTCGTAGAACGGATGGAACGCAGCATAGGCGTACCACGCTTCGTCGAAATGCAGGAAGTCGACCGCGCTGCCGATCTCGTCGGCGATCTTCTCGGCGTTGTAGCACAGGCCGTCGTAGGTCGAGTTGGTGACCACCGCGATGCGCGGCTTGGAGCCGGCCTTGTAGGCCTGGCTGGCCAGCGGGTTGGCAGCGATGCGCTGCTGCAGCGACTCCGGCGTGAACTGGTCCAGGCTGATCGGGCCGATGATGCCGTGCGCGTTGCGGCTGGGGGTGAAATACACCGGCACCGCACCGGTCATGATCAGCGCGTGCAGCAGCGACTTGTGGCAGTTGCGGTCGACGAACACCACGTCGCCGCGGGCCACCGTACCGTGCCAGACGATCTTGTTGGCAGTGGAGGTGCCATTGGTGACGAAGAAGGTATGGTCGGCACCGAAGTTGCGTGCGGCCTCGTTCTCGGCGTCCTTGATCGGGCCGGTGTGATCGAGCAGCGAACCCAGTTCCGGCACCGAGATCGACAGATCGCTGCGCAGGGTGTTCTCGCCGTAGAACTGATGGAATGCACGACCGACCGGCGACTTGGTGAACGCCACGCCGCCGGCATGGCCTGGCGTGTGCCAGGAGTAGTTCGACTCGGCCGCATGGTGGATCAATGCCTTGAAGAACGGCGGCAGAAGGTTCTTCATGTAGTCTTCGGCCGCGCGCATCACCTGCCGCGAGATGAAGCTCTTGGTATCTTCGAACAGGAAGATGAAACCGTGGATGTACTTGAGCAGCTTGCTCGGCACCTTCTCGATGGTGCGGCGCTCGCCGTACAGGAACACCGGCAGATTGGCGCGGCGTGCGCTCTGCTCGCGCAGGAAGGCGGTCAGGCGCTGGAACTCGCCATCCACCTCTTCACTGCCGTCGATCGAGATCAGCACCGCCGAGGCCGCCACGTAGGTGCGGGCACCGGCGCGGGCATCATCCAGGTTCAGGCCGCACAGCACGCGCTGGTCGTTGCTGCGCAGCTCCTCCACCAGGGCGCGGATCAGGATGCCGCCGATGCGCGGCGACTCGTAGTCGTTGTCGATGACAATGACCGGATAGTCCAGGGACTTGAAGTACACGTTGATTCTCCTTGTCTAACTCAGGAACGCTGGGCGCCGGCGCTGATGGCCGATGCCTCGCGGGCGCGCTGCCGCTGCTGGCGGCGCTCCTCGCTGAAGAAGGGATAGAACACGGTGATGAACAGCACGAACAGGAAGGCGTACTGCACGATGGTTCCCGACGAGCCGTAGATCGCCCACAGGCAGTACACGACGGTCAGGCTGGTCAGTGTCCAGAACGCACCGGTGTGAACCAGAGTGTGCGAACGCTCGACCACGAAGTAGCAGGCCACGCACGAGTAGATGTAGGGCAGCAGGGTCAGCACCACCGCCGCCGACGTGATCACGTCGAACTGGGCCGACGCGGTTTCCGAGGTGGAGGTGACCAGCACCGCCAGGGTCATCAGCACCGCCACGATCAGCACGCCCTTGACCGGCACGTCGTCCTTGTTGGTCTTGCTGAAGATGCTCGGGAACAAGCCATCATCGGAGGCCGCCTTGGCACTCTGTGCGGTCAGCAGGATCCAGCCGCCCAGCGAACCGGCAGCGCCGATGAAGGCACACAGGCTCACCAGCGCGCCGCCCCAGCCACCGACGGCCTTGGCTGCAGCCAGTGCGAACGGGGCATCGGAGGTCTGCAGCTCGCCATTGGGCACCATGCCCATGATCACCGACGAACTGGCGATGTAGGCGATGGCAGCCAGGAACACGCCCGCAAGGGTGGCGCGGGCCACGTTCTTTTCCGGATTCTCCACCACGCCGGCAGTGACCGAGGCGGATTCGACGCCGATGAAGGCCCACAGGGTCAGTGCCGCGGCACTGGAGATCGCGCCGAAGTTGGATTCACCGGACACGTTGTAGGCGCCCTTGAAGATGTCGGCATCGAAGAAGAACCAGCCGAAGATGGCGATACCCAGGATCGGCACCAGCGCGAAGCTGGTGGTGACCGTCTGCACGCGGCTGACGAAGGCCGGGCCGATCATGTTGGCGAAGCTCAGCGCCCACACCAGCACAAGCACCGCGATGCAGCGCACCAGCGGCTCGGACAGGATCGGGAAGAAGTAGCTGAAGTAGCCCACCGCCGCGATCGGGATGGCGACGTTGCCGATCCAGTTGGCGAACCAGTAGATGGTGTTGGTCTGGAAGCCCATGTAGGGCCCGAACCAGTCACGCGCATAGGCATAGGGACCGCCGGCCTTCGGTGCCAGCTTGCCCAGCTTGGCGAACACGAAGGCCAGCAGCAGCGCACCAGCGGTGGTGATCAGCCAGCCCCAGATCGAGGCGGTGCCGATCTTGGCCAGACTGGACGGCAACAGGAACACGCCTGAGCCCATCATGTTGCCGGCGACGAGGAAGGTGGCTCCGACCACCCCGATTTTCTTTGCTTCTGCCATGACAATCTCCTGTACTGGCATGAGCCCGGTACAACCGGGCGTGGGGACGGTTACGCTGGCGTACGACCGCTGGCGCCTATTTGATGAAGTTGTATTGCAGACTGCCCTGCACCCGGACCGTGTCGCCGCGCGCGCCGCTCTGCTGTTCCAGGCGGCCGTACAGCAGCTCCATGCCCATCGTCCACGACGGTGCCGGGCTCCAGATCAGGTTGAACACGCCGTAGCGGCTCTGCCGGAATGCATCGGCCGCCAGTGCGGCATTCCGCTCCAGGGTCAGCTGGCCGAAGATCAGGTTCGAACGCCACAGCTCGGACCAGTAATGGGTGTAGCCGACGAAACCGCCGTGCAGGTCCAGCGCGTCGAGACGGCCATCGGCACTGACCACCGCGTCCAGTCCGGAGCCGGTCAGGTCGGCGGTGTAGCGACTGAGACCGCGCCCGCCGATGGCACCGAACAGCAGCAGGTCGCGCTCGCCTACCGATGCCGATCCGCTCAGCTGCAGGCCACCGGCCATGCGCCGGTCGCGCTCATCGTCACCGTCATAGGCCAGGCTGCGTACCACCGCGCCCAGCTGCAGGTGGCCCCAGTCGCGCTCCATGCGCGCGGTCACCGTCACGTCGGGCAGGCGGTTCACGGCGGCGCGCTCATCGCTGGCACCGGCCAGTTCGGTCTTCGGATCTTCGGCGGCGACGGTCAAGGTGTTGCCCTTGCCCATCGCAAAGCTGTGGTGGATGCCTGCCACCAGCAGGTAGCCGGCACCGCCGGGACCTGCGAAGTCCAATGTATCGGGCAGGCTGTCCGGATCCATGAAGCTGGAGTAGCCATAACCGGCGTAGGTATTGCCGAGCTGGCCATAGGCATGGCGCAGCCGGAATTCGTAGCCGTCACTGCTGCCGAAGAAGTCGTTCTCCAGATAGAAGCGCAGGTTGCCGTGCGTGGTCGGACGCCGCGCCTCGAAGCTGAAGCGGGTCTGCTTGGCGTGGATGTTGAAGTTTGAGACATCACGATGACTGCCGCCCACCGGCATCGACGAGGGAATGAACTGATCCTCATCCCCCGCTGCACGCGAATCGGCGATGGCATCGAGCTTGGCGTAGCCGCCGATGCGGATCACCGTGTCAGTACCCGGAATGGCGAAGAAGCCCTTCAGATCCGGGTCGGTCGGGCCGGCCGCACTGTCCGGTCGCGACGCGGCGGTGGACGGATCGGCCACCGATTCGCGCTGCGGCAGCACCGGCTGTGCCACGCCCGGTACCTGGGTGGGGTGCAGCAGGTTCGCAGTACTGGCAGGCGCGACCACGGGGGCGGGTGCCTGTGCAGTAGCAGGCGCAACGGTTGCGTCGCGCTGCTCAAGGCGGTCCAACCGCTGCTGCATGCCCTCCAGTGCCTGCCGCATGACCGCAATCTCACGACGCAGCGCCTGCGCGTCCTCCTTGTCATCCACCTGTGCATACGCCGGCGTGATCGCCAGTGCTGTCACACAGGCCAGGCTCAGTACCGCCGCGCGCATTGCATCCTCCCTGGACGACCCCTGTTCGCAGCACGCAGACGGGACGCACGCATGCGCCACTCCGGCCTCGTGCTGCCGTTGCTGGAAATGCGGATACTGCGTCGACGACACCGGCCAGCCTGCGCATGGCAGGCAACAGGACGATGACACTGCCCTGCCCGCACCAATGTCGACGCCATCAAGGCCGCGCTGCCAGAGAGGTGGCGACCGCAGCGGTCTGGGTAACAAGCACGGAGTGAGAGTGTCGTGAATGGCTGTGCCAGCCGACCCTGATCAGGGCGTGGCGAGCGCGGCATCCATCGCGCATTGACGCTGTATTCCATACGTCACAGGCTAATCCGCCTGTCGTTTTTGGCCTTGATTGGAATCAAGGCGGGATGCTTGATGTCAGTCACGATTCATACGTGACGATGAACCACTGTTGCGCGGGCCCACAACCGCAATGCCCGCCATGGAATGCGACAGGCCCGCATGCTGCCATGCGGGCCTGCGCAATGTTTCATGGGTCTGGCGCCACTCAGCGCGGGCCAAGCACCGTCTGCAGATCGGCACCCTGCGGCAGACCCGCACGACGCTGCACCTGGCCCTGTGCGTCCTGGAACAGGATGCCCGGTGTGCCCTGGAAGCCCATCTCGATCATCAGCACCTGATTGGCGTCGAGCTTGCCAGCGATCTCGCGGCTGATGTTCGGCAGCGCCTTGATGCCACCGCGATCAAAATCGTGCTCGTTCTGCAGCAGCGCCGCACTCGGGTCACGCGCGGCAAGGATCGCCGCGGCCTTGGCCGGGCTGTCCTCGCGGATCACGCCGACCATGATGTGACGCAGCTGCACCTTGCCGGCATCGACCCACGGCCGTGCCGCTTCCCAGAACTTGTGGCAGTACGGGCAGTTGGCATCGCTGAAGGTATAGACCACGCGCGGCGCATCGGCCTTGCCATCACGCACCCAAGCGCTGGCTTCCAGCTTGGTCCACATCTTGGCCGACATCGGCGAAGCCACCAGCTTTTCAACGGCCTCAGCGGCTACATCGTTGCCCTCCGCATCGAACAGGCTGCCGACCAGTACGTTCTTGCCGTCAGCAGTGACATAGGCCGCTGCCGGCTGCTGGCCGCCGACCACGCCGGCGAAGCCCCGCAGGCCACCGGGGGCATCGAATTCTGCGACGACCTCGAAACCATGCTTCTCGATGCCCTTCAGCACCGCAGGGCGATCGCCCTTGTTGGCCGTGGCTGTGGCGCTCGCTGCCGGTGCCGCGGCGGTCTTGCCCGGTGGCGTCTGTGCCTGGCTGCAGGCAGCCAATGCCAGCAGGACCGGCAGCAACAGCACCGCAGGGGCGGTGCGCAGGGAAGTCGACAACATGGGAACTCCGTAGTGAGATGCCCGCGCAGGCTACCGCAGCCGGCGCAGTTTGTGTTCAAGACCGGCTGCCGTCAGTTCGCCCAGGTGCAGTTCACGCAGGCGCCCTTCGGCATCGAAGAACAGGGTCGAGGGATAGGCCTGCACGCCCAGCACCGTGGATGCCGCAGCGTCATCATCGAGCAAAACGTTGTGCAGCAGCAGCCGTTCGCGCGCAACGAAACCCTGGACCTCCTCAAGGGTTTCACCCTGGTTGAGGAACACGAACTGCACGTCCGCATGCGCCTGCTGCGCCGCAGCCAGGACCGGCATCTCGCGCCGGCAGGGCCCGCACCAGGTCGCCCAGAGATTCAGCACAAGCGGTTTTCCCCGGAACTGCTGCAGATCCACCCTGCCCCCTTGCAGATCAGCAACCTGCAGTACCGGCAAGGGCATCTGACGCTCCTGCCATGCGGACAGCAGCTGACTACCGCCCGCCCATAGCAGCACACCCGCCAACGCTGCGCCCAGCACCGGGGCGCGCAACGCCCGCCATGGGCGCACCCGCCACAGCCCCCATGCCGATCCCGCAACCAGGACAACCACCAGGTGGTAGCCACCATCGGCAATCTGCAGAATGCTCCACGGCGCCTCGCGATACAGGGCGAAGTTCAAGGCCACGAAGCTGATGCGACCACACAGCAGGCCCACCAGCAGCATGTCCAGAACCATGCTGGGTGCAGAAGGCAGCGGCATGCCGTCCTTCCTGCGTGGCCACAGACGCACCACGGCCATGGCAATCACTACGCACACGAGAATCAACACCACCGGCATCGGCACCGGCCCAACGCTCGACATCAGACCACCTGTTCAATCGTCCACTGACTGCATGGTCGAAGTGTCGCGCTCCGGTTGCAAGCGCGACGATGCCGCCGACATCAGGCCGCGCTGCGCCCCAGTTGCATCACCGACGGCGATTGCAGCCCGCGCAGGCTGCCTGCTACCGACGGCATCAAGGGCCGCTCGCGACGCTTGCTGCTGACGTGACGCCGATAGTTGGCCGGCGTCATGCCAACGATGCGCAGGAACAACCGGCGGAAAGCACTCTGATCAGCGTAGCCGACACCCCACGCCACCTCATCGATACCCGCCCCCTGCTGCAGCAGGGTCTGCGCCTTGGCGATGCGCAGCCGTTGGCAGTATTCGATCGGCCGCAGGCCGGTGGCCTTGAGGAACCGCCGCTGCAGTGTGCGCGGCTCCAGCCCGGAGACCTCGCAGATCGCGGCAAGGGTGGCGCCGCGTGCCGCCGTGGTGTGCAGCCAGCGCTGTGCCTTCAGCACATCACGATCGCCATGTGCGAAGTTGGCGCTGAAGCGCTCCAGGTCCTGCTGGATCGTGGCGGGCACGGTGATGCCCAGTTGCTGTGCGACCGCACTGGCCACGCCCTGCCCGTGCAGCCGGTACAACAATCGCAGGCCAAGGAAGCGCCAGGCCTGGGCCCCGCCGACCGTCAGCAGGTCACCGTCATCCACCAGCGCCCGCTCGCTCGGCACCCAGCTCCCGGCCTGCGCCTGCAGGGCTGGATGGCGCCCGAGATCAGGGCCACTGACCGTACGCCCGGCCAGCAACCCGGCGCGTGCCAGCACGCTGACGCCATCACTGGCGGCGGCCAGCAGGCTGCCACCGTCATAGTGCGCGCGCAGCCAGTCCAGCAGGACCTCGTCCGCGCGCAGGCACGCGCCGGCACTGATCTGGCCGGGAACCGCGATCACAGCCGGGATGGCCGCATCGAGCATTTCCGCACCCGCAATACGATGCACCCCGGTCTGGCTGGCCGGCACGATCCAGCGGGTGACCAGCACCCGCTTGAACGGCCGACGCTGCTGCTGGGCAAGGCGATTGGCAACGTGCGCCATTTCGGCCAGTACGGAGGCGGCAGACGGATCACCTCCCGGGTATTCAACCACCGCGATCTCGACGAATCCTTCGTTCCTGAATCCTTCCACAGACCACCTCCTCGGTTCGTTGCAGGCCATCGAACGGCCGGTTCAGGCGAAGGGTAGGAACTGGTCCATCGGCGGGGCTATGAAGAAAGTTGCAAAGTGCGCTGAATGCGCGCACCCGGGCCAAGCCTTGACTCTCGACCAGACTCCAGGCTTCACAATGGTCGGCAGCCCCTGCAGGAATCCGCCATGAACATTGGACAACTGGCCCGCCAGGCGGGCGTACCGATCGATACGGTGCGCTACTACGAACGACAGCAGCTGCTGCCGACCGCGGCCCGCTCGGCGGGTGGCTACCGCATCTTCGGCGAGCAGGACCTGCGCCGGCTGCGATTCATCCGCCGCGCCAAGGCGCTGGGCTTCAGCCTGGAAGAGATCGGCGAGCTGCTCGCATTGAGCGATCGCCACTCGCAGGACATGGGCAGCGTGCGCGACACCGCGCAGGCGCGCCTGCAGGACATCGCACAGCGGATGGCGGAGCTGCAACGCATGCACACTGCACTTTCGCTGCTGGTCGACGCCTGCCCGGGTCACGGCGCGCTGGACCAGTGCCCGATCCTGGCGGCACTGACCGACGACGCTGCACAGGCGAAAGGCGACTGACATCGGCTTCGCAACGCACGTGAAGAAAAGTGCAACAAATGCTTGCCAACCCCCTGGGGCAAGGCTATTATTTCGCTCCTCAGCGACGTGGGGCCATAGCTCAGCTGGGAGAGCGCCTGCATGGCATGCAGGAGGTCAGCGGTTCGATCCCGCTTGGCTCCACCAATCTTTCGGCATTAGGCCGTCGAAAGGTCGCTAAAGAACATTGATGAGAATTGCGTCCCCATCGTCTAGAGGCCTAGGACATCACCCTTTCACGGTGGCGACCGGGGTTCGAATCCCCGTGGGGACGCCACTCATCACGAACAACGAGGACCCGGCCGATAACCGGGTCTTTTTTGTTCACCGCCTACCGGCATTCAGGTTGTGGCGTTGCGGTTCCCCTGCCCTCGTGGTCGCGGTTGAACCAGAACGAAAAAAGCTCAAAAAAAGCTTCCACAAACGTGAACACGCAGGTATGATAGGCGGCTCGGTAACACGGGGCCATAGCTCAGCTGGGAGAGCGCCTGCATGGCATGCAGGAGGTCAGCGGTT
>NZ_JAWJTG010000062.1:0-20575 GCF_032911605.1 Stenotrophomonas mexicanensis | reverse complement strand
CCGAGCTTACATGGACGTACTTGCAGCGTCCCCCGCAACCGGACCCACCCCGCCAACCCACGGAATGCCAGCTTTTGACGTTGCCGTAGAAGTTGACGTTGACGTTGATTCGGCGGGTGCAGGGCCGCAGGCCCTGCAGGCACCCCTCAGCTGCGCATGCCCACGCCACGGCGCAGCAACCACAGCGCCAGCGCCGTCAGCACCACCACGAATCCGATCATCAACCCGTAGGCCACCGGCAGCGGCACATCGCTGCTGCCCAGCAGGCCATAGCGGAATGCATTGACCATGTAGAAGATCGGATTCGCGTGCGTGGCGGCCTCGGCCCAGCCCGGCAGCAGCTTCACCGAATAGAACACGCCACCCAGGTAGGTCAGCGGGGTCAGGATGAAGGTCGGCACGATCGCCACGTCATCGAACTTCTTCGCGTACACCGCGTTGATGAAACCGGCCAGCGAGAAGATCGTCGCACCCAGGATCACCGTGGTCAGCATCACCAGCGGGTGCGGAATGCGCACCGGGGTGAAGAACATCGCGATGATCAGCACGATCACGCCTACCATCAGGCCGCGAAGCACCGCACCGGCCACGTAGCCCCACAGGATCACCCAGTTCGGCATCGGGCTGACCAGCAGCTCTTCCACGTGGCGGCCGAACTTGGCGCCGAAGAACGAGGAGCTGATGTTGCCGTAACTGTTCTGGATCACGCTCATCATCACCAGGCCCGGCACGATGAACTGCATGTAGGTGTAGCCGCCCATGTCCCCCACGCGCGACCCGATCAGGTTGCCGAAGATCAGGAAGTACAGGGTCATGGTGATCGCCGGCGGCACCAGGGTCTGGCCCCAGATGCGCATGATGCGGGCGACTTCGCGGCGCACGATGGTCATCAGTGCGACGCGGTTGCGCTGGCCGTCGGTCAGCTCGGTGGTGCTCATGCAGGCTTCTCCAGGTTGCCGGTGAGGCGCACGAACAGCTCCTCCAGGCGGTTGCTCTTGGTACGCATCGAACGCACGCGGATGCCGGACTCGTTGAGCGTGGCGAACACGCGGTTGAGGTCCATTGCGCGCGGCATGTCGATATCCAGCGTGTGCGGGTCCGGCGCGGTCAGCGTCGCGCCTTCGATCACCGGCAGCTGCGCCGGCAAGTCACCGTCGATGTCCAGCAGGAAGCCTTCCACGTCCAGCTTGGCCAGCAGGGTGCGCATCGGCCCCTGCTCGACGATCTGGCCATGGTTGATGATGGCCAGGTGGCGGCACAGGTACTCGGCCTCTTCCAGGTAGTGCGTGGTGAGGATGATCGTGGTGCCGGCGGCGTTGATCTCCTTCAGCACGCGCCACATGTCGCGGCGGATCTCGATGTCCACGCCGGCGGTCGGTTCGTCCAGGATCAGCAGCCGCGGGCGGGTCATCATCGCGCGGGCGATCATCAGCCGGCGCTTCATGCCACCGGACAGCGTGCGGCTCATCACCTGTGCCTTTTCCCACAGGTGCGCGCGCTTCAATTCTTCTTCGGCGCGCTGCTCGGCTTCCTCGCGCGGTACGCCATAGAAGCCGGCGTAGTTCACCAGGATGTCGAAGGGCTTCTCGAACAGGTTGAAGTTGATTTCCTGAGGCACCAGCCCGATCAGGCGCATGGTGGCGCTGCGGTTGCGCACCAGGTCGCTGCCGAACACTTCCACCTGGCCCTCGCTGAGGTTGACCAGGGAGCTGATGATGCCGATCAGGGTGGACTTGCCGGCACCGTTGGGGCCGAGCAGGGCGAAGAAGTCGCCCGGGGCCACTTCCAGGGAAACCCCCTTCAGGGCCTGGGTGCCGTTGTCATAGGTCTTGCGCAGGTCGCGCACGCGCAGGGCGGGCGCCGTATCGTTCTGGGATGCCAAGCTCGAAGCCTTCGCGCCCATGGGCTGGCGCTGGAGAGGGGCGGGGAGGGGCTATTATAGAAGACCCCGAGGGCTTGCCCCGGCTACACACTGTCCCGAAAAGTCGTGCCTGTTCAATTCCCCCTCAAGCTGGTCGGCTGCCGCATGCTGGCCCCGACCGTCGGCCACTACCAGTTCGTGCGTGACGATGGACAGCCGCTGGATTTCCAGCCCGGCCAGTTCATCCAGGTCCATTTCAGCTACGCCGACGGCACCGAAACCAAGCGCAGCTACTCGCTGGCGACCATCCACGACCACGCGCTGGGCCCGGGCGAGGCGGTGGATATCGCGGTCAGTTTCGTACCCGGCGGCGCCGCCACGGCCCTGTTCGAGGCGCTGGAGCAGGGCGGCCAGATCAGTGCGTCCGGCCCCTATGGCCGGTTCTGCCTGAATCCCGGTGACCACAATGCCCGCTACCTGCTGATCGCCACCGGCACCGGCGTTACCCCGTACCGCTCGATGCTGCCGCTGCTGGAAACGGCCATGGTCGAGCGCGGCGTGCAGATCGTGCTGCTGCAGGGCGCGCGCAGCCCGGGTGAGCTGCTGTACAGCGAAGATTTCTACAGCTTCGCCGAAAAACACCCGAACTTCCGCTATGTTCCATGCCTGTCGCGCGAACTGCCGGCTGATCCGCACCCGGACGTGCAGCACGGCTATGTGCAGCAGGCGCTGGCCGGCTTCACCCCGGACCCGGCCACCGACATCGCCTACCTGTGCGGCAACCCGGACATGGTCGATGCCTGTGCCGAACTGCTGAAGGCCGCTGGCCTGGGCAACCCGCAGATCCGCCGCGAGAAGTACGTCAGCAGCAAGTAAGCCTGCGTAGTGCCGGCCGCTGGCCGGCAACCGCGTGGACCCTGGTAGTGCCGGCCGCTGGCCGGCAGCCCATGAACCAGGGGCGGCATCACGCCGCCCCCGGTGTCCTGCCTCAGTACGCGATCCAGGCGTCGCGCCACGCATAGCCGGTGCCCGGACGATAGGCATCGGCATTGATGTTGCACCAGGCGCCTTCCGGGAACGGGCGGCAGGCATACAGCTTGCCGTCAGTGCCCTTCACCACGGTCTCGCCCGGCTTGTAGTTGCCGAGGCCGGCCGGGTACACGAAGTCGTAGTCGTCACCCGGCGGCGGATCGACCGGACCCGGCAAGCGGGTATCGAGCTGGAACAGGTTGCCCGGCCTCAGATAGACACGGTTCTCGGTGGCCGAGGCGACAGGCGTGATCACGCCATCCTTCATCACGCCCACGCGTGCCTGTTGGGCGCTGCCATTGACCTTTCGGGCCAGCGCCAGCGGCCACTGGTTCGCAGCGGTCTGTCCGGCTGCCAGGGTGATCTCCGGGCGTTCCAGGTCGTTGCCCTGGGCATTGAACACGCGCAGGGTCACGGTGGTGCCAACGTCCAGCGCACCGCGGGCGGTCACCGGACCAGCATCCTGCCACTGCGGCGGCGGGGTCACGCCACCGCCCCCCTCGAAGCGCACGTCCGCGCAGGTGTAGAACGCTTCGCCCGAATCCGAGCGCTGCCAGGTGTTGTAGATGATGTGCTGGCCGCTGCGCTCTGGCAGCGGGCAGTCCAGCTTGTAGACGTCGCCGGAAAGCGGCACGTTGCCCAGCGTGCAGAACTCCTGCAGGTCCGCCCAGCGCAGCGGGCTGCCTGGCTGCCAACCGTCGCGGGTGACGTAGAACTTCCACTCGCGTGTGGCATGCGGCGCCGGTGCCTTGAACTCGAAGGTGTAACGCCCGCGCGAATCGGCGCGGATCGGCGAGGTCGGCCAGTCACTGCGGTTCAGATCGAGGCCGCGGTACTTGCTGTTGCCGCCGCTGCACAGCTCACCATCTGGAACGACCGCTTGATGGTTGCCGTTGGCATTGGCCTGGTTGACGCCGGCCCAGTCATAGAACGGCTGTGCGCCACCGATGGCCTTGGCGGCGGCACAGGCCGGGTTGGTCGGGTTCTCCGGGTTGCCCTGGTAACAGGAATAGACGCGGCTGGATGGCTTGGACAGAGTGCCGTGTGCGAAAGCGCAGCCAGATATGGCTACGCCTGCGACAACGGATAGCGCGAGGACGGCCCGCTGGGACAAATGCATGGAGAATCTCCTGTGGGTGATGGAACCCCGCGGAGTTTCGACACGCGTTCCCCTGGTCGCTATAGGAATAGTTTGAAAAGGGGAAGGTGCGTTTACTTTGCTGAGATAAAGCTCACATTGTTCGGGGAACGGCGTTCTTCCGCCGTTCCCCGAATGACATCTCAGTACGGCACCCACGCATCGCGCCAGGCGGCACCCGCACCAGGCCGATATGCCTCAGCATTGACGTTGCACCATGCACCTTCCGGGAACGGGCGGCAGGCGTACAGCTTGCCGTCGCTGCCCTTCACCACGGTCTGGCCCGGCACGTAGCTGCCGATACCGGCGGGATACACGTGGTCGAAATCACCGCCCGGTGATGGCGTGCCGGGGTCGGGCACCTGGGTATCGAGCTGGAAGCGGTTGCCATCCTTCAGGTACACGCGGTTGGCGGTGGCCGAGGCCGTCGGTGTGATCACGCCATTGCTGAGCACGCCCACGCGTGCGTGCTGGGCGCTGGTATTGACCTTGCGGGCCAGCGCCAACGGCCACTGCGCGGCCGCGGTCTGGCCGCTGGCCAGGATCGCTTCCACGCGTTCGACATCATTGCCGTTGGCATTGAACACGCGCAGCGCCAGGGTGGTGCCGACCGGCAGCTCGCCGCGTGCGGTGACCGGGCCGGCATCCTGCCACTGCGCTGCCGGCGGGGTGCTGCCGCCGCTTCCTTCAAAGCGCACGTCCATGCAGGTGTAGAACGCCTCGGTTGAATCCGAGCGCTGCCAGGTGTTGTAGATCACATGCTGGCCGCTGCGCTGCGGCAACGTGCACTGCAGCTTGTAGGTGCCGTCGGCAGAGAGCGGCGTGTTGCCCAGCGTGCAGAACTCCTGCAGGTCGGCCCAGCGCAGCGGGCTGCCCGGCTGCCAGCCGTCGCGGGTGACGAAGAAGCGCCAGTCGCGCGTGGCATGTGGTGCAGTTGCCTTGAATACGAAGGTGAACTTGCCGTTGGCGTCTGCCTGGATCGGAGTGGTCTGCCAGTCGCTGCGGTTCACATCCAGCCCGCGGAAGGTCGGGTTGTTGCCGCTGCACAGCTTGCCGTCGGGCACTACGGCCTGGTGGTTGCCGTTGGCGTTGGCCTGATTGATGCCGTTCCAGTCGTAGAACGCCTGCGAACCACCGACGGCCTTGGCGGCGGCGCACGCGGGGTTGGTCGGATTCTCCGGGTTGCCCTGGAAACAGGCATAGACGCGGCTGATCGGCGTGGTCATGGTGCCGTGGGCCAACGCGCTGCCTGCCAGGCAGAGGCCCGCAGCGGCGAACGAGGTGGCCAGCAACAGCGGTGTGGATCGGAATGACATGGCGCTTCCTTGTGGTCGTCGAAAGAGAACGGTGACCGCAGGAGCTGCGCTGCACGGCGGACTTTCGGCGGCACCACGGCGAGTATCGAGTCGCGATGCAGGCTGAGGAACCACGGAAGCGCCGATCCGTGACTGTGGGTGTGAAGCCCTTCCCGCAGGCTTCACGCGGGACTGAACGGATGCGCTGGTGATCACGTGTTCGGCGTGGCATCGATCACGTCGTGGAGATCCTGCTACGTCGGCGCCATACCCACTCGATCCGCCTGGCATGAGAAGCAACCGTGGGCCGCGTTGTGCAGCTGCACGAAGGCCACGGCAGGGTCGGCAAACAGCGCGTCCAGCCGGGCGGCAACATCAGTGCCCGCGCTGATCTCTGCGGCCAGCATCAATGCAGCCTGGTCATAGGCGCGCAACGAGATCGTACGGCGCTGTACATAGGCGGGTACCTCACCCGGCGGCAGCACGCAGCGCGTTACGCCACGCTGCACGAAGATCGGGCCCGAGGCGTGATAGGGCGAGTGCAGCGGCAGGTGCACATGGGACAACAGCAGCAGCTCGCTGCCACAGGGTGGATCGCTCAGGCTGATCCGGCAGGGATGTCCTCCTGTTTCGCCGGCCCAGCGACGCTGGATGCCGAGCGCGGCCAGCGCGGTGTCGCTCTTCTCGAACAGGTGCTGGAAGGGGCGGTGGTCGAGGCCACCGAGGTACCAGGTGTGCATGGAGGTCTCCTTGGATTTCCTGCGGAGTCTGCGCATGCGTCGCCGGTCCTGCTCGCCGTTTTCCGACCCCGCATCACCCCCGGACCGGACAACGCCATGGGGACTGCACCACAAGGCGCTAAGATGCGCGCGCCGCCCCGGTCGATGAGCGCCGCATGTCCCTGGATTTCCCCACCATCACCGTGCTTGGCTTCCTGCTCTGCATCGGCATTGCGGTGGGGTTCTCGTTGCTGCTGGTCGTGCTGCGCGGGCAACCGGTGCTGCGCCAGTGGACCATCAGCCTGTGGCTGCTGACCGTGGGCGTGACCCTGCTGGCCTTGCGGCCGTACCTGCCGCTGGCCCTGGCCGTGCTGGCCGGCAATGCGGCGATGGCCGGCTGTGGCCTGATGATGCTGCGCGGCGTGGCACTGCACCTGGAGCAGCCGTTGCCGTTGTGGCGGCCGCTGCTGATCGCGGCCGCGTTCATGGCAGGCATCTTCGCCTTCCTGGTGCTCTGGCCGAACCTGCACCTGCGCCTGCAGGTGTTCAGTGTGTTCGCGCTGATCGTCGATGGCTGGATCGCATGGCTGCTGCTGCGGCATGCCCCCGTGCAGCAGCGCACCAGCTGCCGTCTGGCGGCGGCGGTGTTCCTGGCCGAGGCGGCACTGTACGCGGTGCGCCTGTTCCTGCCGGTGGCGCCCGATGTCGGTGAGGACATCATGCGCACCGGCACGCCGATGTTCGTCACCTACATTGCCGGGGTGATGCTGGAGCTGGCGCGATGTTTCGCGATGGTGCTGCTGCTGGTCGAGCGCATGCTGGTCGATCTGCGGCGTGCGGCACGCACCGATGGCCTGACCGGGCTGCTCAACCGCAGCGCGGTGCTGGCCGATGGCCAGGCGCAGTTGCAGCGGCTGCGTCGGCAGGGCCGGCCGCTGGCCCTGTTGCTGGTCGACGTCGATCACTTCAAGCAGATCAACGACCGCTGGGGCCACCTGGCCGGTGACCAGGTACTGCGTCACTTCGCTGCGCTGCTGCAGCACGGTTTGCAGGGCCACGACACGCTGCTGGGCCGCTACGGTGGCGAGGAGTTCGTGCTGGTGCTGGCCGGCAGCACACAGGGTGAAGCGATGGCGTGGGCCGCCGCGATCCGTACCGCTCTGCAGCAGAAGCCGGCGCGGCTGGGCACCGGGCCGGTGACGGTCACCGCCAGCATCGGCCTGGCCATGGACGACGGCCATGGCGACCTGTCCACGCTGCTGGCAGCGGCGGATGCGGCGCTGTACCGGGCCAAGGCCGCAGGCCGCGACCGCCTGGCCTGCGCCACGCCCGCGGAGATTTCGCGTCTGCCCATCGCCGACGACGCCGTGCCCGTGTAAGTTGAGTCACATCTTCCGCGGCAGCCCGTCGTGGTTGCCAGGAACGTCCTCCAGGGGAAACGAGCACGATGCAAAGACACCACCTCGCGTTGGCCGCAGCGTTGGCCAGCCTGATGCTTGCCGGTTGCAGCCAGTCACCATCACCCGGCGCCGAAAGCGCCAGCGATGCACCCAGCCGCCGTTTCGGCACGATCGACTTCCAGCCCTGCACGTTGTCCACCGAAGGCGCCAGCGCCAACGTGGAAGCGCAGTGCGCCACCCTGCAGGTGCCGGAAGACCGGGCCCAGCCCGATGGCCGACGCATTGGCCTGCGCATCGCCTGGCTGGAATCGGGCAGCAGCGGCTCCAGCCAGCCCGACCCGGTGTTCTTCCTGGCCGGTGGCCCCGGCCAGGCGGCCAGCGAAGTGGCGGTCATCGTCGATACCGCGCTGCGCCAGGTGCGCAAGCAGCGCGACATCTTCCTTGTCGACCAGCGGGGTACCGGCGGCTCCAACCCGCTCAGCTGCCTCGGCGCGGACGGCAAGGACCTGCAGATGGACGAGGACGCCGCTCCCACCGAGGCGTCGCTGCGCGACTACGCGCAGCGCTGCGCGGCCTCGCTGCAGGGGCGTGCCGATGCCCGCTTCTACACGACCACCGAAGCCATCGCCGACCTGGATGCGGTACGCCAGGCCTTGGGCGTGGACCGGATCAACCTGGTCGGCGGCTCGTATGGTACCCGCGTGGCCCAGCGCTATGCCGGTGCCTATCCGCAGCACACCCGCAGCATCGTCATCGATGGCGTAGTGCCCAATGAACTGGTGGTGGGCGGCGACTTCGCCACGACGTTCGAGGATGCGATCGCCCTGCAGTCGGCGCAGTGCCGCAAGGATGCCGCCTGCAGCAAACGCTTCCCGACCGACACCCGCGCGCAGCTGCGCAGCGTGGTCGAGACCCTGCGCCGTGCGCCGGTCTCGGTGGAGTATCGCGACCCCGGCACCAACCAGACCCGGCAGGATGTGCTGAGTCCGGACAGCGTGATCGGCCTGGCGTTCGCCTTCTCCTATGTGCCGCAGTATTCCTCGCTGCTGCCGCTGGTGCTCGATGAAGCCGCGCATGGCCGCTATGCACCGCTGGCGTCGCTGGCACGCGGTGCGAACCGCAGCATGGATTTCCAGATCAACCGAGGCATGCAGTGGTCGGTGATCTGCAGCGAGGATGCGCCGCGTTACAAGGCGCCGGCCGAGGACCCGGAGCGACTGTTCGGCAACGACGTGGCCAGTGCCTTCTTCGCGGCCTGCCCGGTATGGCCGCACCAGCCGGCGCCAGCGGCCAATGCCGTGCCGCTGCGCAGCGACGTACCGGCGCTGCTGCTGTCCGGTGAACTCGACCCGGTGACGCCACCACGCTATGCCGAACAGGTCCTCAAGGGCCTGCCGAATGGCCGCGCGCTGGTCGCCCGCGGCCAGGGCCACGGCACGCTGAGTGCCGGCTGCATGCCGCGCCTGCTCGGCCAGTTCATCGACAAGACCGATGCCAAGGCGCTGGATGCCGGCTGCCTGGACACGCTGAGCTACGTGCCGGCGTTCACCTCGTTCAACGGATGGGAACCATGATCGTCGCCGACAACCTGCACAAGGCTTTCGACACCCGCACCGGCCGCATCCAGGCGGTCTCCAACGTCGGCTTCCGCGCCGAGGACGGCCGCATCACTGGCCTGCTGGGCCCCAATGGTGCCGGCAAGACCACCACCATGCGCATGCTGTACACGCTGATGACCCCGGACCAGGGCAGCATCAGCGTCGATGGTGTCGATGCCGCACGCAATCCGGTGGAAGTACGCCGCCACCTTGGCGTGCTGCCCGATGCGCGTGGCGTCTACAAGCGCCTGACCGCGCGCGAGAACATCGCCTACTTCGGCGAGCTGCATGGCCTGTCGGCCGAGCGCATCCGCGAACGCATCGAAGTGCTGTCGCATGCCCTGGACATGGGTGACATCCTCGACCGCCAGACCGATGGCTTCTCGCAGGGCCAGCGCACCAAGACCGCGATCGCCCGCGCGCTGGTACACGACCCGCGCAACGTCATTCTGGATGAGCCGACCAACGGCCTGGACGTGATGACCACGCGCGCACTGCGCCGCTTCCTGCTTGGCCTGCGCGAAGAGGGCCGCTGCGTGATCCTGTCCAGCCACATCATGCAGGAGGTGGGCGCATTGTGTGACCACATCGTGATCATCGCCAAGGGCACGGTGATGGCTGCCGGCAGCGCCGATGAACTGCGTGCGCAGGCCGGCGAATCCAACCTGGAAGACGCGTTCGTGAAACTGATCGGCAGCGAAGAGGGCCTGCACGCATGAGCATGATGTCGACCCTGATGACGGTGATGCGCAAGGAACTGCGCGACCTTTCCCGTGATCGCCGCACGCTGCTGCTGACCCTGCTGTTCGGGCCGCTGCTGTACCCGGTGCTGTTGCTGGGCATGGGCAAGCTGGCCGAGAGCCGGGTACGCACCCAGATCGAGCAACCGCTGCAGATTCCCACCATCGGTGCGGACAACGCCCCCAATCTGGTGCGTTTCCTCGCCGCGCAGGGGCTGAACACCGCACCGGCACCGAAGGACCTGGCCGAGGCCATCCGTAGCCAGGAGATCGACGTGGCGCTGCGCATCAGCGATGACTTCGGCAAGGACTGGGCCGATGGCAAGCCGGCGCTGGTGGAGGTGATCAAGGACAGTACCCGTCGTGCCGCCGAAGTGCCCAGCGCACGTCTGGAGGCGGCACTGGCCACCTACAACGGCCAGGTGGGGGCACTGCGATTGATGGCGCGCGGCATCGACGCACAGGTGGCGCGGCCGCTGGATGTGGCACGCCAGGACCTGGCCAGTGCCGAGGCCAAGCGCGGCATGATCCTGTCGATGCTGCTGCCGGTGCTGCTCACGCTGACCTCGTTCATTGGCGGTGCCTACCTGGTGATGGACGCTACCGCCGGCGAGCGCGAGCGGCAGTCACTGGAGCCGCTGCTGGCCACGCCCGGCTCGCGCAGCGCGATCGTCAGCGGCAAGATCGCCGCCGCCTGCGTGGTCGGGTTCGTATCGCTGCTGCTGACCCTGGTGGCGTTCAAGGTGAGCGCACAGATCGCGCCCGGCAACATCGGCCGCCAGTTCAACATGAACGTCGGTTCGATGCTGCAGATGCTGCTGGTGATGTTGCCGATGCTGATGATCGGCACCTCGCTGCTGACCTTCCTGTCGGCCGCGGCCAAGAGCATGAAGGAAGCGCAGAGCCACATGACCTGGCTGATGCTGCTGCCGATGATGCCCGGCTACGCATTGGTGGCCTATCCGCTGAAGAGCGAGCTGTGGCAGTACGCTGTGCCGTTCCTGTCGCAGAACCAGATGCTGTTGAAGGTGATCCGCCACGAGACCATCACGCCGTCGGTCTGGGCCATCTATCTCGGTGCCAGCCTCGGCCTGGCCGCACTGCTGTGGTTCGCCGCCGTGCGCCGTTACCACAACGAGCGTCTGGCGATCTCCGGCTGACCGCCACTGGTAGCGCCGGGCCATGCCCGGCGGATTTGAAACGAGGCCCGGTCATTCCGGGCCTCGTTGTTTTCAGGATTGCGTCGCCTGCCAAGCGGCGAAGCGTTGGGCGATCACCGGTGCCAATCGATCAAAGTTTTCCCAGGTATCGGCGACGTGGTACAGCGACGGGACCTCGGCCCCCAGCTGTTCCTCATAGTCTTCGAGATACTGGCCATTTTCGAGGTCGTAGTACGCAGCAGTGAACGCGTTGGCTTCATCACTGATCAGGTCATCGACGAATTTGCCGTCGCTGCATTGAAGCAGGAGCAGGCCTGGCGTCGTACTACGTTCCCGCAGCGCCTGCAGGTCTTCTTCTGCGTCCTCGGCGAGCTCTTCGCTTGCCATGCCCTGTAACAGCAGCCATGCCAGGTACATGCCGATGTGAGTGGCACCGGCCTCAGCCGGAAGATCCGAAGGGAAGTCACCCCCGGAATGCCAGCTGGCGTCGTCGTACTTCATCGGTTCTCCTCCTGAGTTTGGAAAGTAGCTTAGGTCGCGAGGGTAGACAGCGGGAGCGTTGAATGCGTCATCCGCCGGCATACCGCGCAGGCGTCACCCTCATCTCGCGCTTGAACACGGCGATGAAGGCACTGGGTGTGTCGTAGCCCATCGACAGCGCGACGCTGATCACCGGCTCTCCCGCCAGCAGGCGTGGTAGTGCCAGCAGCACCCGCAGGCGTTGCCGCCATTGGCTCAGCGTCATGTGGGTCTCGGCCAGCCAATGGCGCGCCAGGCTGCGGCTGGACAGTCCAATCGCGGCCGCCCAGTCCTCGACGCTGCGAAGATCGTCTGGTGAACGTGCAAGTGCGGCAGCGATCCGTCGCAGGCGACGGTCGCGCGGTTGTGGCAGGGCAAGCGGCAGAGGCTTGCTGGCGGCAATCTCATCGGCGATCACACCGGCCAGTCGTGCCTGTGTGGCATCCAGTGGAACATGCGGCCACTGCAGCGCCCGAATCACCGCGGCCTGCAGCAGCGGCCCCGGCTGGAAGATGCGAGGGGCTGCAGGCAGGTCGGTGCAGGCCTGCGCGCTGAAGTACAGGCTCCAGCCGTCGAACGCACTGGTACTGGCCAGTGCGTGGGGCAGCGAAGGTGGTATCCAGGCGACATGACCCGCCGGCAGCAGCCAGTGCAGGTCGCCGACCTCGATCCGCAGCAGGCCCTGATGTGCACCCAGCAGCTGCCCGCGGGCGTGCTGGTGGCGTGCCGTGCGGCGCGGACCCGGCAGGCGCAGCTGCGCCCCCAGCAATGCAGGCCCGTCGGCGGCATTGGCCAGCGCCGGGTCAATCAATGCGGTGGTTGTCTGATCTGCCATATCAATTGGCAGTTATACGGCAGAAACGTCGCGTCCGGGCTCCGACACTGGAGCCCACTTCAACGGAGCGCTTCCCCATGCAGCCACAGGACATTCTTCCGGACCATCAGAACGAGGTGCAGGTAAATGGCCTCACCGTGCGCAAGGGCAGCGTGGGTGCTTTCCTGGCCAGCGTCCGCGACTGGCAGGATCCCGCCAGCGATGATGCCACCCGCGCCACAGCCGAATCTGACCTGCGTGCGTTGCTGCCGGGCCTGCACGCGCTGGGCCTGTTCCAGGTGCTGGCTGCGCGCGATCCGGCGTTGCAGCGCCTGATTGATGGCGCTGCCTGAAACGGACAAGGCCCGGACGGACCGGGCCTTGGCGTCATGGAGGTGGCAGAAACGACTTAATCCCCTCCGTCCCCTTTTTTGCGGTCAGCCGCCCGGTGCGAACACCAGGGTGCGGCGGGTGGTGACCGGCGCGTTGACCGGCTCGAAGCGCCAGCGCTTGACCGCGTTCAGGGCTTCGCGGTCGAAGGTCCGTCCCGACGTCGCGCGCAGCACGCGGGCGCTGACCACTGAGCCGTCGGTACCGACGGTGATCTCCACCAGCACTTCGCCCGACGTTCCCGAACGCAGTGCCTCGGCCGGATAGCGCGGCGCCGGCGTGCTGACCGGGCGGAGGGTGGGAGCTGCCGCGGCGGCTGCCTGGCGTGCGGCGCTGGCCTGTTGGGCGGCGGCCTGCTGCTGTTTCTGTTCGGCATCGCGACGGGCCGCGGCCTGGCGCTCCGCCTCCTGGCGCTCGTTGTCGCGGCGTGCGGCATCCTGCTGCGCGGCAATCTGCTTGGCCGCATCGGCTTCCTTGGCGCGCTGCTCGGTCAGGCGCTGCTGTTCGGCCTGCTGCTTGGTCCGGTCTTCGGCGTCCTTCTTGGCCTTCTCGGCTTCGGTCTCGGTGCGCTTGGCCGCATTTTCCACGCCCTTGGCCAGGCCTTCCTTCAGGCGCGGCAGGGCGGGAGCGGAGGCGTCCACCTTCTCGATCAGTGCCACCAGGCGCTGCGCCTCGGTGTAGTCCTCGCGGCCCAGGTGCTGCTCGGCGGCGATCAGGGTGTAGGGCAGCAGGTCGGTCAGCGCGCTCTTCACCGACGCGTCGTCCGGTGTCTTGTCGCGCAGGGCGAGGTAGTACTCGATGGCGTTGTCGCCGGCCGGCGCGTACATGCGGTTCTCGCGCAGTGCCTGGCTGGCCGATTCACGCAGCTGTTCGGTGCCCATGGACTGCACCTTGGCGGCGACCACCGGTGCGGCCGGTGCAGCGGTGGCGGGTGCGGCGGCCGGGGCCGGTGCTGCAGATTCTTCCTTTCCCGAGCAGGCGGCCAGCGCCAGTGCCAAAGCAACCGGCAGCCACCGGCGCGCGGCGGTGATCGTTGAGACGTGCGACATCCTGCTCCCCTCTAGAAGACGACGTGACGTAAATCATTGATACGCATGGCCGGGACCTGTGGTCCGGGCGCGGAACGATGACGTTTCCCGACGCCACCGCCGGCAACGGCGAGGGTGCAATCTAGCATCCCGGCCACCGCCGCGTACAAGGGGCAGGGGCCGGGATGGGGCAGCGGCGAAGGACCGCTGCCGGTTGCCGCATCAGTGGTCGTGCGCCTTGCTGTGGCTGTTGGACATCAGCTTGTCGGTCCAGGCAATACCGATCGCCGACAGGATGAACACGCAGTGGATGATGGTCTGCCACAGCACGCCTTCCTGGGTCATGGTCGTGCAGGTATCGACACCAGCGTTGTAGAAGCTGGTCGAAGCCGACGACACTGCTGCTGCCCATTGTTCCGGCTTGCACAGCGGCAGTCCCTTCAGCGCGCTGGTGGCGATGAAGGTCTTCAGCAGGTGGATCGAGGAGATGCCGATGATCGCCATTGCCAGCTTCACCTTCAGCACGCTGGCGTTGACGTGGCTCAGCCATTCCGGCTGGTCCGGGTGGCCTTCCAGGCGCAGGCGCGAGACGAAGGTCTCGTAGCCACCGACGATCACCATCACCAGCAGGTTGGAGATCATCACCACGTCGATCAGGCCCAGCACGATCAGCATGATCTGCTGTTCGCCCATCGAGACCGAGTGGGACAGCAGGTGCCACAGTTCCTTGCCGAACAGGAACACGTAGACGCACTGGGCAAGGATCAGGCCCAGGTACAGCGGCAGCTGCAGCCAGCGCGAGGCGAAGATCAGCGAGGACAACGGGGACAGGGGGCGAGGACTGTGGCTCATGCAGGACAGTGCGTTTCGGGGGAGCCGCGAGGTTACCGGCCCGTCGTGACGGTGCCAACCCAACTCTCGCACTAGACTTCAGGTTCCTTTCCGCACCCCGAGCCGCCGCCATGATCGACCTGTATTACTGGCCCACCCCGAACGGCCACAAAGTGACCCTGCTGCTGGAAGAAGCCGGCCTGGAGTACCGCATCCATCCGGTCAACATCGGCTCGGGCGACCAGTTCAAGCCGGAATTCCTCGCCATTTCGCCGAACAACAAGATGCCTGCGATTGTCGACCACGCCCCGGCCGATGGCGGCGCCCCGCAGAGCGTGTTCGAGTCCGGTGCGATCCTGCTGTACCTGGCCGAGAAGACCGGCCAGTTCCTGCCCAGCGACCCGCGCGGCCGCGTCACCACTCTGGAGTGGCTGTTCTGGCAGATGGCCGGCCTGGGCCCGATGAGCGGCCAGATGGGCCACTTCAACGTGTATGCGCCGGAAAAGATCCCCTACGCGATCGAGCGCTACGACAACGAAGTGCGCCGCCTGCACGGGGTGATGGACAAGCGACTGGCCCAGCACGCCTTCCTGGCTGGCGACGCGTACACCATTGCCGACATGGCCAGCTACCCGTGGATCGGTGCCTACGACAAGCTGCCGGTGGATTTCGCCGCGTTCCCGAACCTCAAGCGCTGGCACGAAGCGATTGCTGCACGCCCGGCCACCCAGCGCGCCTATGCCCTGCGCCAGCAGGTGAACCCCAACGCCGGCAAGCCGCTCAGCGACGAAGAGCGCAAGCACCTGTTCGGCCAGCGTTGACCCGGAACGGTGGGTGCCGACCGTTGGTCGGCACGCCTCATGGGCAGAAGGTCATGCTGCCTTCCCGCACCGGCTTGGTTAGGATGGAGGCTGACCGCCCCGCGTCCATCGCGGTGGCGGACCTGCCGTTTGCCGGGATCCTCCATGCGCCACCTGTTCGCTTCGCTCGCCCTCATGCTCGCCACCAGTACCGCCGCCCACGCTGAAAAGCTGACCCTGGAAGCCATCACCGGCCCGCTGCCGCTTTCCGGCCCGACCCTGATGAAGCCGAAGGTCGCCCCCGATGGTTCGCAGGTCAGCTTCCTGCGCGGCAAGGACAGCGACCGCAACCAGCTGGACCTGTGGACCTATGACATCGGCAGCGGCCAGACCCGCCTGCTGGTGGATTCCAAGGTGGTGCTGCCCGGCACCGAGACCCTCAGCGATGAGGAAAAGGCCCGCCGCGAGCGCCAGCGCATCGCCGCGATGACCGGTATCGTCGATTACCAGTGGTCGCCGGACGCGCAGCGCCTGCTGTTCCCGTTGGGCGGTGAGCTGTACCTGTACGACCTCAAGCAGCAGGGCCAGGCCGCAGTGCGCCAGCTGACCCACGGTGAAGGATTCGCCACCGACGCCAAGCTGTCGCCCAAGGGCGGTTTCGTCAGCTTCATCCGCGGCCGCAACCTGTGGGTGATCGACCTGGCCAGCGGCAAGCAGCTGCAGCTCACCCGCGACGGCAGCACCACCATCGGCAACGGCGTGGCCGAGTTCGTCGCCGACGAGGAAATGGACCGCCACACCGGCTACTGGTGGGCGCCGGATGATTCGGCCATCGCCTTCGCGCGCATCGATGAAGCACCGGTGCCGGTGCAGAAGCGCTACGAGGTCTACGCCGACCGCACCGACGTGATCGAGCAGCGTTACCCGGCCGCGGGCGACGCCAACGTGCGCGTGCAGCTGGGCGTGATCGCACCGGCCGCCGATGCGCAGCCGCGCTGGGTCGACCTCGGCAAGGAACAGGACATCTATCTGGCCCGCGTCGATTGGCGCGATGCGCAGCACCTGAGCTTCCAGCGCCAGTCGCGCGACCAGAAGCAGCTGGACCTGGTGGAAGTGGCGCTCGATTCCAACCGCCAGCGCGTGCTCGCCCACGAGACCAGCCCGACCTGGGTGCCGCTGCACAACAGCCTGCGTTTCCTCGATGACGGCAGCGTGCTGTGGTCGTCCGAGCGCACCGGTTTCCAGCATCTGTACCGTATCGACAGCAAGGGCAAGGCCACCGCGTTGACCCACGGCAACTGGCCGGTGGACGAACTGCTGGCGGTCGATGAGAAGGCTGGCAAGGCCTACTTCCGCGCCGGCATCGAGACCTCGCGCGAAAGCCAGATCTACGCGGTGTCGCTGCAGGGCGGTGAGCCGCAGCGCCTGTCGAAGGCACCGGGCATGCACAGCGCCAGCTTCGCCCGCAATGCCAGCGTCTATGTCGACAGCTGGTCCAACAGCACCACGCCGCCGCAGATCGAACTGTTCCGCGCCAATGGCGAGAAGATCGCCACCCTGCTCGAGAACGATCTGGCGGACCCGAAGCATCCGTATGCGCGTTACCGCGATGCACAGCGCCCGATCGAGTTCGGCACGCTGACCGCGGCCGACGGCAAGACCCCGCTCAACTACAGCCTGATCAAGCCGGCCGGCTTCGATCCGTCCAAGCGTTACCCGGTGGCGGTGTACGTCTACGGTGGCCCGGCCAGCCAGACCGTCACCGACAGCTGGCCCGGTCGTGGCGACCACCTGTTCAATCAGTACCTGGCCCAGCAGGGCTACGTGGTGTTCTCGCTGGACAACCGCGGCACCCCGCGCCGTGGCCGTGACTTCGGTGGCGCGTTGTATGGCAAGCAGGGCACGGTGGAAGTGACCGACCAGCTGCGTGGTGTGACCTGGCTGAAGCAGCAATCGTGGGTGGACCCGGCGCGCATCGGCGTGCAGGGCTGGTCCAACGGTGGCTACATGACCCTGATGCTGCTGGCCAAGGCCTCGAACCAGTACGCCTGTGGCGTGGCCGGTGCGCCGGTGACCGATTGGGGCCTGTACGACAGCCACTACACCGAACGCTACATGGATCTGCCGGCGCGCAACGAAGCGGGTTACCGCGAAGCGCGCGTGCTGACCCATATCGACGGCCTGCGCTCGCCGCTGCTGCTGATCCACGGCATGGCCGACGACAACGTCTTGTTCACCAATTCCACCAGCCTGATGAGCGCGTTGCAGAAGCGTGCACAGCCGTTCGAGCTGATGACCTACCCGGGTGCCAAGCATGGCCTGTCCGGCGCCGATGCCCTGCATCGCTACCGCGTGGCCGAAGCCTTCCTGGGACGCTGCCTGAAACCCTGATCACCCGCCGGGAAGGAGCCTGCCATGACCCTGCCACCACCGATTCCCACCCCTGGACAGGCCTCCACCGGTTGGTGGTGCCGTCATTGGCGCTGGGCGATGCCGTTGACGGTGGTGCTGGTGCTGGGCGGCGCCGGTGGCGTGGTGACCTGGAGCGTGCTGCGCTGGAGCGAGGCGGCACGCGAGAGCCCACCGATGCGCGAAGCGTTGCGCCGCGCGGGCTGCAGCATCGAACTGGTGGAAGCCTTTGGCGAGCCGCTGCATATCGAATCGATGCCGCTGGGCAGCATGCAGACCGCGATGAACGGCCAGCGCGACGTCGGCCTGACCGTTGCGCTGGAAGGACCGCATGCGCACGGCCGGCTGTTCGTGCAGGGCAGCCGTCGCGATGAAGTCTGGGATTACCCGGTGATGTATGTACTGGCCGAAGACAAGCAGACCTTCGACCTGACTGCACTGGATGACGACGAGGCTGCGGGGGAGTGCGAGCTGCAGGCCTGCCGTGAGCGTGGCGACTGCCCGTTGACCGCCGCGCTGTGACCGCAGGTCGCGCGGCCGGGTAAGGGCGGCCATGTAGAGTCGACTGCTCTCCACAAGACGCCTGAAAACCCCGCGCTGCGCGCGATAGTCGACTGACAGTCGACTCTATCCATCAGCCGCGCCGTGACCTCCAGCCGATTGTCGCCATCGCCGTGAGCGCGTAAGTTGCGGGCAACCCTTTGCTGGAGTGTCCCATGAAGCCGATTGCGCTCGCTGTTGCCCTGGCCCTGACTGCCGCCCCGTTGCTGTCCGCACCGCCGGCCCTGGCCGCGCCGGCTGCCAAGGCCGCGACTCCCGCCAGCCCTGCCTGGGTCGCCCGCAGCAATGCACTGGCGCAGATCCTGCTTGATGCACAGGGTCCGTTCCAGCCGGAGGAAACCGGCTTCTTCGGCGTTCCCGGCTACGACGACAAGGTGGCCGACCTCGGCCCGGACAACGGCAAGCGCTACCGCGCCGCGATGGCCAAGGCCCGCGACGAACTGAAGGCGAAGCTGGCCACCGAGCAGGATCCCAATGTCCGCCAGGACCTGGAGATCATGATCCACGCCGCCAGCCAGAACATCGAAGGCAGCGAGCTCAACGAGAAGTACCTGTTGCCGTGGAGCGATGCGCCGCAGACGGTGTTCAGCGGCCTCAACCTGCTGCTGTCCGACCAGGTGCCGGCCGAGCGCCGGGCCAAGGCGATCGACCGCCTCAAGGCCTATGCCGGCCTGCAGCCCGGCGGCACCGCGTTCACCACGCTGGCGCGCCAGCGCTATGAAGAGCGCTTGAAGGACAGCAGCCTGCTGCAGCCGACGAAGATCGAAGTGCAGCAGTCGCTGGACAACGTCGAGACCTACATCACCGGCATCGAGTCGCTGCTGAAGAAGTACCAGATCGCCGGTGCCGATGAAGCAATGAAGGCGCTGGCCGGGCAGATGAAGGACTACGCCAGCTGGACGCGCACCACCGTGCTGCCGAAGGCTCGCACCGACGCACGCCTGCCGGCACCGTTGTACGCGTACCAGCTCAAGCAGGTCGGCATCGACATCGACCCGAAGCTGTTGATGCAGCGCGCGCAGCTGGAGTTCATGGAAACCCGATCGGCGATGCAGCAGCTGGCGCCGCTGGTGGCGAAGGACAAGGGCCTGAAGGTGGCCGACCCGAGCGACCCGGTGGCGGTGATCCGCGCGCTGAAGGCTGACAAGATCGCCGACGATCATCTGGAAGGCCACTACCGTAAGGTGATCGACGCGATCGATCCGCTGATCCGCGAGCACGCCATCGTCGACGTGCCCAAGCGTGCCATGCAGATGCGACTGGGTTCGGCCGCCGAGAGCGCCGCAAGCCCGGCGCCGCACTTCCTGCCGGCGCCGCTGGTCAACAATACCGGGCAGCAGGGCACCTTCGTGCTGCCGCTGGGCAACCCGGCGGCGGGCCCGGGCGCGCAGTACGACGACTTCAATTTCGGTGCGGCGGCGTGGACGCTGAGCGCGCATGAAGGCCGCCCCGGCCACGAGCTGCAGTTCACCGCCATGGTCGAGCGCGGCGTCTCGCTGGCACGCACGATGTTCGCGTTCAATTCGGTGAACGTGGAAGGCTGGGCGCTGTATGCCGAAGCCGAGATGGTGCCGTACGAGCCGCTGGACGGGCAGATGATCGCCCTGCAGTTCCGCCTGCTGCGGGCTGCGCGCGCGATGCTGGACCCGATGCTCAACCTTGGCCTGACCGATCGTGCCAACGGCGAGCGCGTGCTGATCGAGCAGGTCGGCCTGTCCAAGGCGATGGCCACCCAGGAACTGGACCGCTACATGGTGCGCATGCCAGGCCAGGCCGGCAGCTACTTCTACGGCTACACCCGCATCCTGGAACTGCGCATGCAGACCGAGCTGGCACTGGGCGCGAAGTTCGACCGCCTGGCGTTCAACAATTTCCTGCTCGACCAGGGCCTGTTGCCGCCGGACCAGCTGGCCGACGCGGTGAACAAGGTGTTCGTGCCGAAGTACAAGCGCTGAGCATCACTGGTAGTGCCGGCCGCTGGCCGGCAATCGCCGTTGGTAGATGCCGACCTTGGTCGGCGCTGTGGGTTCGTGCCAACCAAGGTTGGCACCTACCAGAGCGATACGTCGGTTGTTGCAGGGGTAGCGCCGGCCGCTGGCCGGCAATTGCCGTTGGTAGATGCCGACCTTGGTCGGCGCCGCGGGTTTCGTGCCAACCAAGGTTGGCACCTACCAGAGCGATGCGTCGGTTGTTGCAGGGGTAGTGCCGGCCGCTGGCCGGAAACCGGTGTTGGTAGATGCCGACCTTGGTCGGCGCTGTGGGTTCGTGCCAACCAAGGTTGGC
>NZ_JAWJTG010000061.1:0-20827 GCF_032911605.1 Stenotrophomonas mexicanensis | reverse complement strand
GCCATCCATGGCGCTCACGCCCCCGCAACCGGACCCACCCCGCCTTCGACAGTTTTCTGCGGTCTGTCGGAACGGCTCTGACCCCGGATACATTTCGATATCTGACAGACGTGTCGACCAAGGTCGACACCTACCAACAGCCGAGTGAACCTGTCGAAGGTGGGGCGGTGTCGGATTGCGGGGTGTCAGCCGCATGGATGCGGCTGCCAAGCCTACAGGGACGTACTTGCGGCGTCCCCGCAGTCCGACACCGCCCCACCAACCCACGGAATGCCGCTCTGGCTCTGGCTCTGGCTTTGGCCGTTGCCGTTGCCGTTGCCGTTGCATTGAGCAGGTGCAGGGCGCAGCCCTGCCGAAACCCACCCAACCATGACTGCAGTCACTTGCCCGGACGCGCCGCGCTGGCGAAAGTCGAGGAGTTGACGTGATCGGTCCGGCCCGTTGCCAACCGCACGCAAGCGAGAGAGAGAAACGCTGTGCAACGACGTGAGTTCCTGGCTTTTTCCGGTCTGGGCCTGGCGGGCCTGCTGCTGCCGCATTCCCGTGCCATCGCCGCCGAGCAGCTGCTCGCCCCGGTCGATACCGCCCAGCGCAGACGCCTGGCGGACGTTGCGCTCGCCGCCGCACGCACAGCCAAGGCCAGCTACTGCGACGTGCGCATCGGCCGCTATCTCAACCAGTCGGTCATCACCCGCGAGCACCAGGTCGGCAATGTGACCAACCGCGAATCGTCCGGTGTCGGCGTGCGGGTGATCGTCAACGGCGCCTGGGGCTTCGCTGCCACCCACCAGCAGACCGAGACCGCCGTGCGCACGGCGGTCGAGCAGGCCGCAGCGATTGCCCGCGCCAACGCCGGCATCCAGACCCGGCCGGTGCAGCTGGCACCGACGCCGTCGGTGGGCGAGGTGCGCTGGCAGACCCCGGTGCGCAGGAACGCGATGGCGGTGCCGATCCAGGACAAGGTCGAGCTGCTGCTGGCGCTCAACGCCGCCGCGCTGAATGCGGGTGCCGACTACATCAATTCCACCCTGTTCCTGGTCAATGAACAGAAGTACTTCGCCTCCAGCGACGGCTCGTTCATCGACCAGGACATCCATCGCATCTGGCTGCCGTTCACTGCCACCGCCATCGACAAGGCCAGCGGCAAGTTCCGCACTCGTGCCGGCCTGTCCTCGCCGATGGGCATGGGCTACGAGTTCCTTGATGGCGATGCGCGCGGCAAGGTGCAGCTGCCCGGTGGCATCACCGCCTACCGCGATTCCTACGACCCGGTCGAGGACGCCATCGCCGCCGCCCGCCACGCGCGCGAGAAGCTGAAGGCGCCGTCGGTGAAGCCGGGCAAGTACGACCTGGTGCTGGACCCGTCCAACCTGTTCCTGACCATCCACGAGAACGTTGGCCACCCGCTGGAGCTGGACCGCGTGCTCGGCTACGAAGCCAACTACGCCGGCACCAGCTTCGCCACGCTGGACAAGCGCGATGCCGGTTTCCGCTGGGGCAGCGACATCGTCACCTTCTTCGCCGACAAGACCCAACCGGGCAGCCTCGGTGCGGTCGGCTACGACGATGAAGGCGTGAAGACCCAGCGCTGGGACCTGGTGCGCGACGGCATCCTGGTCGATTACCAGGCCACCCGCGATGAAGCCCATATCCTCGGCCGCAACGCCTCGCACGGCTGCAGCTATGCCGATTCCTGGTCCAGCGTGCAGTTCCAGCGCATGGCCAATGTCTCGCTGGCGCCGGGCAAGCAGCCGCTCAGCGTCGAAGACATGATCAAGGACGTGGAGAACGGCATCTACATCCACGGCCGCGGTTCGTACTCGATCGACCAGCAGCGCTACAACGCGCAGTTCGGCGGCCAGCTGTACTACCAGATCAAGGACGGAAAGATCACCGGCATGGTCGAGGATGCGGCCTACCAGATCCGTACGCCGGAATTCTGGAATGCCTGCGCCGCGATCTGCGACGAGCGCGATTTCCGCCTCGGCGGTTCGTTCTTCGACGGCAAGGGCCAGCCCGGCCAGGTCTCGGCGGTCTCGCACGGTTCGTCCACCACCCGCTTCAACGGCATCAACATCATCAACACCGCGCGCAGTCTCGGCGCTTGAGCCACCCATCGTTCGACATGGAGAGCAGCCTTGCAAAGACGTGACTTCCTTGCCCTGACCGGGCTTACCGCGGGCGGGCTGATCGTGCCCTCCTTCTTCGGCAAGGTGATCGCCGCCGAACAGCTGCAGTCCAGCCTCGACCCGGCGTTGAAGAAGCGCCTGGCCGACGCCGCGCTGCAGGCTGCGCGCAGCGCCGGCGCCACCTACTGCGACGTGCGCATCGGCCGCTACCTGCGGCAGTTCGTGATCACCCGCGAGGACAAGGTGCAGAACGTGGTGAACACCGAGTCCACCGGCGTGGGCATCCGCGTGATCGTCAACGGTGCCTGGGGCTTCGCCGCCACCAATGCGCTGGGTACGGCCGATGTAGCCAAGGCCGCGCAGCAGGCCGCAGCAATCGCCAAGGCCAATGCCGGCGTGCAGACCGCACCGGTACAGCTGGCCAAGGCGCCGGGCGTGGGTGAGGTGAGCTGGCGCACGCCGATCCGCAAGAATGCGATGGAAGTGCCGATCAAGGACAAGGTCGGCCTGCTGCTGGACGTCAACGCTGCGGCGATGGGCGCCGGCGCCAGCTTCGTCAATTCGATGCTGTTCCTGGTCAACGAGCAGAAGTACTTCGCCTCCACCGATGGTTCCTATATCGACCAGGACGTGCACCGCATCTGGGCACCGATGACGATCACCGCCATCGACAAGTCCAGCGGCAAGTTCCGTACCCGCGAAGGCCTGTCCTCGCCGATGGGCCTGGGCTACGAGTATCTGGACGGCGCGGCTGCCGGCAAGGTGGTCAGCCCGAATGGCGTGGTCAACTACAGCTCTTCCTACAACATGAAGGAAGATGCCATCGCCGCCGCCAAGCAGGCGCAGGAAAAGCTGAAGGCCCCGTCGGTGAAGCCGGGCAAGTACGATCTGGTGCTCGACCCGTCGCACACCTGGCTGACCATCCATGAGTCGATCGGCCACCCGCTGGAGCTGGACCGCGTGCTCGGCTACGAAGCCAACTACGCCGGCACCAGCTTCGCCACCCTGGACAAGCGCGAACAGCATTTCCAGTACGGCAGCGAGCTGGTCAACATCTTCGCCGACAAGACCCAGCCGGGCAGCCTCGGTGCGGTGGCGTACGACGATGAAGGCGTGAAGTGCAAGCGCTGGGACCTGATCAGCAACGGCAAGCTGGTGGATTACCAGACCATCCGCGACCAGGCCCACATCCTCGGCAAGACCGAGTCCGACGGCTGCTGCTATGCAGACTCGTGGTCCAGCGTGCAGTTCCAGCGCATGGCCAACGTGTCGATGGCACCGGGCAAGAAGCCGCTGAGCGTGCCCGACCTGATCAAGGACGTGGAGAACGGCATCTACATCATCGGTGACGGTTCGTTCTCGATCGACCAGCAGCGCTACAACGCGCAGTTCGGCGGCCAGCTGTTCTACGAGATCAAGAACGGCCAGATCACCCGCATGCTGGAAGACGTGGCCTACCAGATCCGCACGCCGGAGTTCTGGAATGCCTGCACCGCCGTCGCCGACGAGCGCGACTACCGCCTGGGCGGTTCGTTCTTCGACGGCAAGGGCCAGCCGGGCCAGGTCTCGGCGGTCTCGCACGGTTCGTCCACCGCGCGCTTCAACGGCATCAACGTCATCAACACCGCACGCAGCCTCGGCTGATCGGTCAGGAGCCCTTACACCATGAGTATCTTCACCGAAGCCCAGGCCAAGGCCATCCTCGACAAGGTCATCGCCCTGTCCAAGGCCGACGAATGCACCGCCGTGCTGGCCGGCGCGATCAGCGGCAACATCCGTTTCGCGCTGAACAATGTCTCCACCAGCGGCATCGTCGACAACACCGAGCTGGCGGTCACCGTTGCCTTCGGCAAGCGCGTCGGTACCGCATCGATCAACGAGTTCGACGATGCCGCGCTGGAGCGCGTGGTACGCCGCGCCGAAGACCTGGCGCGCCTGGCGCCGGAGAACCCGGAGTTCATGCCGGCCATCGGCAAGCAGAGCTATCGCGCCAGCCCGACCTTCAGCGAATCCACTGCAGCGATCGATCCTGCCTTCCGCGCCAAGGTCGCCGCCGATTCGATCGCCCCGTGCCGTGGCCACGGCCTGATCGCCGCCGGCTTCCTCGAGGACGGCCAGGGCTTCCAGGCCACCGCCAACAGCAACGGCAACTTCGCCTACCAGCGCACCACCAACTTCGATTACACCTGCACCGTGCGTACCGAAGATGGCCGCGGTTCGGGCTGGGTCGGCCGCAACCTGAAGGATGCCGCCGACTTCAAGGCCGACCAGGACATCCGCATCGCCATGCGCAAGGCCACCGAATCGGCCGAAGCCAAGGCGCTGGAGCCGGGCAAGTACACGGTGATCCTGGAACCGGCCGCGGCCGCGGGCCTGATCAGCTTCATGATGAACTTCTTCAGCGCACGCTCGGCCGATGAAGGCCGCAGCTTCCTGTCGAAGAAGGGCGGTGGCAACAAACTGGGCGAGCAGGTCTACGACCCGCGCGTGACCATGATTGCCGATCCGTGGCATCCGGACGCACCGGTGCTGCCGTGGGACGGCGAAGGCATGCCACGCGAGCGCATGGCCATCATCGAGAACGGCAAGATCGCCAACCTGGACTACTCGCGCTTCTGGGCGCAGAAGCAGGGCAAGACCGCCAAGGCAACGCCGGGCAACCTGCTGATGAGCGGTGGCGACAAGAGCACCGCCGAGCTGGTGCGCGGCACCCAGAAGGGCATCCTGGTCACCCGTACCTGGTACATCCGCATGGTCGATCCGCAGACCGTGCTGCTGACCGGCCTGACCCGCGACGGCACCTTCTACATCGAGAACGGCCAGATCAAGCACCCGGTGAAGAACTTCCGCTTCAACGAATCGCCAGTGATCATGCTCAACAACATCGAAGAGCTGGGCAAGCCGGTGCGCGTGGCCGGTGATGAATCCAGCTACGTGATGATGATCCCGCCGATGAAGCTGCGCGATTTCACCTTCACCTCGCTGTCCGACGCGGTCTGATGGATCGCCGGGCCTGCCTGCGCTGGTTGGCCGCTGCCGCTTCGGCGGCGGTGCTGCCGGCCTTGGCGCAGTCAGGCCCGCGCAGTTCGCGCTACGACTTCTGGTTCACCCGCCTGCAGTACGACTCCGGCGACTGGGACGTGGACGCGCGCATGCCGTCCAACCTGATCACCTCGCTGATTGACTACACCTCGCTGCGCGTGGATCCGCAGGAGCACGTGGTGGCGCTGGCCGACCCACGCATGCTGGAAGCGCCGTTCTGCTACCTGGCCGGGCACACGCTGGTGGAGTTCAACGCCGCCGAGCGGCAGAACTTCGTGCGCTATGTGCGCAATGGCGGCTTCGTCTTCGTCGACGACTGCAACCACGATATCGACGGCCTGTTCGCCACCTCGTTCGAGGCGCAGATGGGTCGCCTGTTTGGTCCCAAGGCACTGCAGAAGCTGCCCAACAGCCACCCGCTGTACCGCAGCTTCTTCCGCTTCCCCGATGGCCCGCCCGCCACCAGCTTCGAACTCAACGGCTGGGGCGATGACCTGGTACACGACTACCTGAAAGGCATCGAGGTCGACGGCCGCCTGGGCCTGCTCTACAGCAACAAGGACTACGGCTGCGAGTGGGACTACGACTGGCGCAACAAGCGCTTCCTGGCCGAAGACAACACCCGCTTCGGCGTCAACATCGTGATGTACGCGTTGAACAATTGATAGGACCTGCACGACCATGACTTCCCCCGACCTCGATTCCCTGCTGCCGCGTCTGGATGCGCTGCGCGCCGCGCTTGCACGCGCCGTGGTGGGCCAGAACACCGTGGTCGAGCAGCTGTTGATCGGCCTGCTGGCCGGCGGACACTGCCTGCTGGAAGGTGCGCCCGGGCTCGGCAAGACCCTGCTGGTGCGCTCGCTCGGGCAGGCGCTGGAACTGCAGTTCCGGCGCGTGCAGTTCACCCCGGACCTGATGCCCAGCGACATCCTCGGCACCGAGCTGCTGGAGGAAGACCACGGCACCGGCCATCGCCACTTCCGTTTCCAGCAGGGCCCGATCTTCACCCACCTGCTGCTCGCAGACGAACTCAACCGCACCCCGCCCAAGACCCAGGCCGCGCTGCTGGAAGCGATGCAGGAACGCACGGTCAGCTACGCCGGCACCACCTACGCATTGCCCGCGCCATTCTTCGTGCTGGCTACGCAGAACCCGATCGAGCAGGCCGGTACCTACCCGCTGCCGGAGGCACAGCTCGACCGCTTCCTGCTGCACGTGCTGGTGGATTACCCGAGCGAGGACGAAGAGCGGCAGATCCTGGAACAGACCACCGGCGGTGCCACCGACGCGGTGCCGAAGGTGATGGATGCCGAAGCGGTGATCGCGCTGCAGGCCGCAGTACGCCAGGTGCATGTCAGCCCTGATGTGCTGGCCTGGATCACCCGCCTGGTGCGCGCCAGCCGCCCAGGCGAAGGCGCACCGGCGGCGATCAACCAGTGGGTGAAATGGGGTGCCGGCCCGCGCGCCGGGCAGTCGCTGGTGCTGGCGGCGAAGGCACGCGCATTGCTGCAGGGCCGTTTCGCCGCCACCCGCGAGGATGTCCAGGCACTGGCCGCACCGGTGATGCGCCATCGCCTGCTGCTGTCGTTCGCCGCCGAGGCCGAGCAGAAGCGTGCCGACGACGTGGTCGCCGCCCTGCTGCAGGCCGTGCCGTTCCCGGGTTGATCCACGCGTGAACGCTGGTACGTCGTTGACCCTGCCACCCGAACTGCGCGCGCGCCTGCGCCTGCTGCGGTTGCGGCCGCGCCTGGCCAGCGGTGCGAGCGGCATTGGCCAGCACGCCAGCCGCAGCCGTGGTGCCGGCCTGGAGTTCGCCCAGTACCGGGCCTACGAGCCGGGTGACGAACTGCGCCAGATCGACTGGAAGCTGTATGCACGCTCGGACCGCTTCTTCGTGCGCGAATCCGAACGCGAAAGCCCGATCACGGTCTGGCTGCTGCTCGATGCGACCGCCTCGGCCGGCCAGGCAGATCGCGCCGCGCCGGAACGCACGCGCCTGGATCATATGCGCGGCGTTGCCGCCTGCCTGGTCGAGCTGGCCCTGCAGCAAGGCGACCGTTTCGGCCTGCTGGCGATCAATGGCGATGGGCTGCAGCTGGTGCCCGCAGCGAGCGGCGCACGCCAACGTGACCGCGTGCACCTTCAACTTCATGCGCTGCAGGCGCGCGGCGGCTGGCCATCGGCGGATCGACTACGCCCGCTGTGGGAACGCGTACGCCCCGGCGACATGCTGCTGGCCATTGGCGATGGCTTTGATGAAGCCGGCATCGTGCTGCTGGAACAACTGGCCAGCGCGCGCCGTGAAGTGGCCCTGCTGCAGATCCTGACTGCCGACGAGCGCGACTTCCCATTCGACGCCGGCCACCGCTTCCGCGACCCGGAGACCGGCGAGGAACTGCTGGGCGATGGCGCGGCGATCCGCAGCGACTACCTGCAGCACTTCGCTGACGCACGAAACGCATTGCGGTCGCGCCTGCAGGCCAGCGGCATCGCCAGCGCCACCGGCTGGCTCGACCAGCCCCTGGACCAACCACTGCAGGCGCTGTTTGGCCGTGGGGGCGGTGCATGACCCTGCTGTTCCCATTGGGTCTGGCCGCGCTCGCCGCATGGCTGCTGCCGCTGCTGATCCACCTCGCCCGCCGCCATCCGTACACACCGCTGGATTTCGCCGCGCTGCGCTGGCTGCGCGCACAGATCCGGCCACGCCAGCGCATCCGCTTCGATGACTGGCCATTGCTGCTGGTGCGCCTGCTGTTGCTTGCCGCGCTGGCTTTGCTGCTGGCACGGCCTGCGTTGACCGGCCCCGTGCCGGCCCCCAGTGCATGGACGGTGGTGGCCCCGGGGCTGGATGCCGCCGCACTGCGCGGCACCGCTGCGGATCGCAACTGGCACTGGCTGGCGCCCGGCTTCCCGGCCATTGATCAGGCGCCCCCCGCAGCCAGCGCATCCCTGCCCAGCCTGCTGCGCGAACTGGATGCGCAGCTGCCAGCGGGCACCGCGTTGACCGTGCACGTTCCCGATCCCCTGCCCGGCCTGGATGGCGCCCGCCTGCAGCTGTCGCGTGAGGTGCAATGGCACACGCAGCCGATGCCGGTCACTGCGCAACCGCGTGCCGCAACGTCGCCGCGCCTGCGCGTGCACAGCGATGCTTCGGCCGCTGCCCAGCACTGGTTGAATGCACTGCAGCGCGCGTGGGGCGTGCAGGCGCCGCTCGCTCCTCTGGTGGCGGATGCCCTGCCCGAACGCGGCGAGATCGGCGTATGGAGCCGCAACGACGCACTGCCGGCGAACTGGCAGGCGTGGCTGCAAGATGGCGGCAGTGTGCTGATCGCCGCCAAGCCCGCCACGGAAGCCCAGGTCCTGCTGCGCAGCGCCGAAGGCGTGCCGCTGTTGTGGCAGCAACGTGTCGGCCTTGGCCGCCTGCTGTCACTACCGGGTGATTGGGATGCCGCCAGCAACACCGCGCTGCGCGATCCACAGCTGCCGCGTTCCCTGCTGCTGGCCCTGCAGCCGCCGCCGTCGCCACGCGTGGGCGATGCACAGGACCAGGCGCCGCGCCAGATTGCACTGCCCGCCGCAGCATCGCCGGTGCGTGAGCCCACGGCGTGGCTTCTGCTGGCAATCGTGCTGCTGTTCGCACTGGAACGCTGGATGGCCAGCAGCGCGCGGCGCAGGGCGATCGCATGAAGACGCTGCAGCATGCCTGGCAACGTGCGCGTCGTCGCCGCGCCGCCATCACCCTGCTGCTGGGCCTGCCGTGGGCGCTGGCTGCGACGGCGCTCGCACTGCGGCTGTCCGGTTTCGATATCGCCTGCGTGGTCGCCACGGTCAGCCTGCTCGCCTGCGCGGCCTTCGCCACTGCACGTGCCCGCCAGCTGGACCGCCAGTGGCTGCAGCGCCAGCTCGATGGCAGCGGTGCCAGCGAGGACAGCGCCGACCTGCTGTTCGCCGACGCCACCACGCTCAATCCGCTGCAGCAGCGCCAGCGTGTGCATGTGCTGGCCACGCTTGAACGCGCGATGCCGGAGCTGCGTCCGCGTTGGCCGCACCTGGCGGTGATGCTGTGCTGGATCGGTGGCTTGGCCGTTGCCCTGCTCGCGTTCGGCTGGCCGCGTTCGAACCCAGACCCGGCAGCCGTTCATTCCGCCACGACCGGCAGCACGGCGTCCGCAGGCCCGCTGCAACTGCAGTCCAGTCGCCTGCGCATCGACGCACCGGCTTACACCGGGCAAGCCACGCTGACGCAGAGCACGCTGGATGCCAAGGTCGCCGCCGACAGCCGGCTGTCGTGGTCGTTGCGCTTCGACCACGCACCGGCCAAGGCATGGCTGCAGTTCCACGATGGTCGACGGCTGCCGCTGAGCGAGCGCGATGGGCAGTGGCAGGCACAGGATGTGGCGCGCACGCCGGTGCTGTACCGCGTGGTGAGCGAACCGGCGCTGGCCGAAGCCCGCCTGTACCGGCTGGATGTTGTGGCCGACCGCGCGCCCAGCGTGCGCGTGCTGGAGCCGGCCGCCAGCCTGGTGCTGGGCACGCCCGGGCAACGGCAATGGGCGCTGCGCTTCGAGGCCAGCGACGATTACGGTGTCGCGGCGCAGGCAACGCTGTCGATCACCACCACCCAGGGCAGCGGTGAGAACATCACCTTCGTGAAGCGCAGCGTCACGCTTGCCGGCAGCGGCGAAGCCACCGCGCGGCGTTTCGCCCATACCCTTGATCTGGCTGCGCTGGGCGCACAGCCCGGCAACGATGTCATCGCCCAGCTGGAAGTGCGCGACAACCATGCGCCCACGCCGCAGACCGGGCGCAGCAGCAGCGTGATCCTGCGCCTGCCCAGCACCGAAGTCGCACTCGGTGCAGAGCTGGAAGGCCGCATCAAGAAGACCCTGCCGGCCTACTTCCGCAGCCAGCGGCAGATCATCATCGATGCCGAAGCGCTGATCCGGCAGCGCCGCACTCTCGCCGCCGAGGATTTCGTGAAGCGCAGCGATGCGATCGGTGTCGACCAGCGCATCCTGCGCCTGCGCTACGGCCAGTTCCTGGGTGAGGAAAGCGAAGGTGCGCCGAAGCCACCGCCGACCAGCGACCTGCCCACCAGCGATACGCCCGCCGCAGACGACCACGATCACGACGACGATCACGATCACGACCATGGCGCCGAGGCCGGAGCGCACGATGAGCATGACCACGATCACGGTGGCAAGGCGACCAATGCCGATACGCCGCCGGTGTTCGGCAGCGCCACCGACGTGCTCTCCGAGTACGGCCACACCCATGACCATGCCGAGGCGGCCACTCTGCTCGATCCGCAGACCCGTGCCACGCTGAAGGCGGCGCTTGACCAGATGTGGTCGGCCGAAGGCGAGCTGCGCCAAGGCCGCCCGGAGCAGGCGCTGCCGTTTGCCTACAAGGCGCTGGGTTTCATCAAGCAGGTGCAGCAGGCCGAGCGCATCTACCTGGCCCGGGTTGGACCGGAGCTGCCGCCGATCGATGAGGGCCGCCGCCTCGGCGGTGACCGTGCCGGGTTGGCCAGCCGCGAACTGCCGTTGGCCGCACGCACGCCGCCGGACCCGGCCATCGTCGAAGCCTGGCAGCGCCTCGGCGACGACACAGGCGCGCCGGATCTGAATGCGCTCGCGACCTGGCAGCAGCGCAACGCCGCCTACCTGCCCGATGCACTCGATCTGGCTGCGGCCATCGAGCAGCTGCGCATCGAACCGGGCTGCCGCGACTGCCGCCAGCGCCTGCGCGCGCAGTTGTGGCGAGCCCTGCAGCGACCGCTGCCGCAGGCGATGCGGCGTAGTGCGGCCGATGCGATGGGGCAGCGCTACCTCGATGCGCTGGAGGCGCAGCCATGAACGCCTCCGCTGTGAACCTGTGGATTGCGCTGGCACTCGCCCTGATCGTGGTCATCGCCAGCGCGCGCCAGCTGCATGGAGGCACCGCGCGCCCTGGCCGCCGGTGGATCGTGATCGCACTGCAGATCATCGTCGCCGCGCTGCTGTATTTCTGCCTGGTGCCGCCCACCCGCCAGCAACCCGCAGGCGGGCTGGTCGTGCTCGGAATCGATGCCGGCAAGGCCGGCGTGCTGCCGGCCAGCGTAGGCCCGCCGCTGCTGTTGCCGGAAGCTGCCGATGTGCCCGGTGGGCAGCGCGTGCCCGACCTGGCCACCGCGCTGCGCCAGCATCCAGCCTCCACGCTGACGCTGGTCGGTGCGGGCCTGGCCGCACGTGACCGCGACGCGGTGTTGCCGCCGGATGTACGTTGGCAGGCCACACCGGAGCCGCGCGGCTGGATCGCACTGCAGCCACCGGTCGACGTCGCCCCCGGTGCGCGCTTCGCCGTGCAGGCGCAGGCGCACGGCGTGGCAAAAGCCAAGGCAGAGCTGCTCGACCCGGCCGACAGCGTGGTGGATCGCGCGGTCGTTGACGACGACGGCCGCGTGCAGCTCAGCGGCATCGCCCGCGCGGCGGGACGCAGCGTATTCCGCCTGCGCCTGCTCGATGCCGATGGTCACGTGGTGGATAGCGTTCCGGTACCACAGCAGACCGTACCCGCGGCGCCGTTGCGCCTGCTGGTGCGCGCCAGCGCGCCGGGCCCAGAGCTGAAGTACCTGCGCCGCTGGGCGGCCGATGCCGGCATCCGTGTGCAGGTGCAGGCTGATACCGGGGCCGGACTCAGCGTCGGTGATGGCCCGGTGCCGATCGATGCAGCATCATCCCTCACGCGCAGCGATCTGCTGCTGCTGGACGAGCGCAGCCTGGCGGCATTGAGTGCGGGCCAGCTGGCCGCCGTGCGCCAGGCGCTGCGCGATGGACTGGGCGTGCTGGTACGCAGTGCCGGCGCACCTTCGGCCAGCGCGCGCCAGCGCCTCCGCGATCTGGGCCTGCCAGTGCAGGGCGATGGCAGCAGCCGCACCCTCGAACTTCCCGGCGATGGCGAAAGCGCCATCCTCGCCGCACGACGTGGCCCGCTCGCCGCCGGCACGTTGCCGACCGGCTACGGCGAAGAGGCCGACCGCAGCTCGCACGGTGCCGCCCTGCCTGCGCTGGAAGCACTGGCGCTGCAGTTTCCGGGCAGCACCGCACTGCTGCACGATCGTGCTGGCAACACCATCGGCGGCTGGCGCGCGGTCGGCAAGGGTCGCATCGGCCTGTTGCCGCTGACCGACAGCTGGCGCTGGGTGCTTGCCGGGCGCGATGACCGTCATGGCGAACTGTGGAGCAGCGTGGTCGCCACGTTGGGGCGGGCACTGGGCAGCAGTGATGCACTGTGGTCGCCGCAGCCGATCAGCTGGGCAGGCGAACGGCAGTCAGTGTGCGGCGTGCAGGAACCGCTGCAGGCCTTCAATGAGCGCGGCGAAAGCGCACCGTTGATCGTCGATGGCGCGACTTCTGCAATGCGCTGCGCCGGCTGGTGGCCCCGCGAATCGGGCTGGCAGCGCCTGCAGCATGGCGACAGCACCGTCTGGCGCTATGTGTTCGACCCGAAGGACGCACCCGCACTGCATCGGCAGGCGATGATCGATGCAACCACGCAGGCGTTGGCCTCAAGCACTTCGGAAAACACGCTGATGATGCAGCCAGTACCGGGCTCGCGCTGGCCCTGGTGGCTGGCCTTCGTGTTGTGCGCATCGCTGCTGTGGTGGCTGGAACGGCGGCGCTGATCCCGGGGTCGGATCCCTTTCGCCCGCGAAAGGGCTCTGACCCCACCGATTGGATCGCAAGCATCATCCACGCATGGCGTGGATCTACTAGCCGGTTGCCCTGGTAGATGCCAACCTTGGTTGGCGCTTTTCAACGCTTGCCCGCGCGCCGATACACGCCATTGAAGCGCACGTTCATGCCACCGCATTCGCTGTTGTCGGCCACGATCAGCACCTCCCCCAGCGAATGCACGCGCACCTTGCAGGTGTCCTCAACGAACTCGACGTCGGCACCACGCGGCGCCGCGCGCGCTTCCACCTGCCCCATGTTGGGCCCATAGGGTCGGACCTCCGGCGACGGATTGGCCGACGGCCAATAGGCATCGCCTTCCACATGCAGCTGCCCACCCTGCACCGAAATCTGCAGACCGTTGTCGCCATCCTTCCAGTTGCCCACCCAGTCCTGCAGCGACAGGTTCGCCACCGGCAACGCCTGCAGCTTGCTGCGGTCGACCCAGCCAGCACTGCCGCCGACCTTGTTCGGGAAGAACGCGCAGCGGTAGCGGCCAAGATCACGCCCGGTCACCACGGTATCGCCGTTGACCACATAGCTGCGCTGGCGGCAGGCAGGTTCGCCTTTCGCCGGGCAGCCGTCCATGTCACCAAGCAGGTACAGGCGTGGTGCATCGACCACCCGCGCCAGTGCGAACCGGCTCTGTTCGGAGGAGAACGCGCCGTTGCGGCATGTGCCATCGCCCGCGATGGCATCCGCAAAGGCGGACGCCGGCAGCAATGCGGCCAGCAGGCAAATCGAACGCAGGAACATGGCAGCACTACCGGTGAGGGAGCCGGCAGGATATACCGGCCTACTTCACTGGCGCTGCATCGCCGGAGAAACAGAGTTCATAGCACTGCCACCGTCAATCAGTCCGGAATTCCCATACAATCAGCAAATCTAAGGACCGGAACGAATCGATGGCTGCTAAAAAAACAGACTTCCCTGTTGTTACTCTGGTCGATGGCAAGAGTTCTTGCGTTTCAATGCTTGCAACCATGGACCTCAACTCTTACATCGGGCTAGTTGAAGCAGCGTACGAGGACCAGGGCGGCTTGGCCGGCCAGAGAGCTCCTATCAAGACCAAGACCGGGATGAAGATCCGCTCGCGCCTAGTCGACGATCTAAAGCATGGAGCCGTGATCCCTCCTGTCGTTATCGGCGCAGTGGTTTCAACTCGCATGCTGAACAAGCTCAAGAAGATCAAGACATCTCATGAGCTTATTTCATCACTTTCTGACAACAAGGTGGATCTTTCCATCATCGATGGAATGCAGAGAACGACTGCTCTTCTTGAGGCAAGTTCCCAGGTAAAGATTAAACAGAGCGTCCGCATTGAGCTCTGGATTGCACGTAAAGTCGATGATTTGATCTATAGAATGCTGGTCCTCAATACGGGGCAGGTACCTTGGGATCTGAAGCGCCAGCTTGAAACTCTCTACAAGCCGATTGTGGAGACCATTAAGGAAGGCATTCCCGACATTAGGGTCATTGGTCTGGATCAAAGTAATCGTCGCTCTCAGGGTGGCGAGTACAGAAGCACCCGTGTCATCGAGCTCTTCTTGGCATTTACATCGCGATCCATTGACATTGATGTCAAGGAGCGCGTTGCAGAAGAGTTCGCCAAAATTGATATTACTGAAGCCACCTCCAGTGAAGGTTTTCTGCCACTATTCATCGATTCCTTGAGGATGATGTCCGACCTTGATAGAGAGGTCAGTCGGCTCGGGAAAGAAGTTGCAACCGACTTCAATGAGGGTGGAAAGGTTAAAGTCGGCCGGGATCTGTTCACCTCAGCGCCCGCATCCATCGGATTTATGGTTGCGATTGCCGAGAGTATTTTTGGCTCTCCCGGGTTTGATTACTCGCTTACGGACGCGGAAAAGGACCTTGCAGTTATCAGCAAGAGCCTAAGCAAAATCGTTAAACACATGAAGAATCTATCTGACGAGGCGCTAGGGGATTTTATTGACCTTGCGACGCTCAATCAGAGGCTGGGCGCACAGTCCGGCCGTATTGGCGAGTATGAGAGAAATCTATATAAACAAGCGTTTGGAACATTGATTTCCAAGCCTGATCAGATCATCAAACAGGGCTCCATGGCCCCTTGCTGGCTCAACTCTCGATAGGAATGCATGTCCATTTCGGTGAAGCGACTCATTACGGAAGATGTATGGAAATGGCTATGCGGTCACAGCTCAATTTCTTCAGACGACTTAGGCAAACTGGATCATAGCGCCTTTTGGATCCGAGCTGGTGAGCCGGGCGATGAAACGGTTGCCGAAGAGTCCTCTGAGGTGGACTTATTCAGAAAGATCCGCAACGTCAAAAAATCATCTTTTGGGAAATTCGACTTCCTAAGATTCAGCACAAAAGATGGCGAATTTATCCTCACACTGGATAGTGACGGAGCTTTGGAGATTTTCAACAATCATGACGATTATGAAACGCAGCCAGCTCCGCTATTGATGAGCCTGCTGTTTGCAACAAAAACTGGCGCAACCGCGACATCAATTGTGCCGGCAAGACTACTGATCGAATGGGCGAGTAGCGAAGCTCTGGCTGATGATCTTCGAACTTATCTCCCGAAAGTTATCCTAGTATCGCTGTCGGGAGAGCGCGCCAAGTACGGGCTTTCACTCCTTTCAACACTAATGGATTGCGAGTATTCGACGAGAGACTCCAGCGGAGAGCAATGGCTACGAGGTGAGCTCTGTGATTTGGCACTACGCCTACCCGACAATGAACACGAGTGGCTCTATGCTGATCTATCAAATGCGGCTAGATCGACACATGTCGAGCACAAGTATCTTCTGATTTATAGAATATTTGAATTTTTCTTTCCCATGGAAGGAATAAATTCGCTTCGCGATTCAGCCCAAGTGGTAGATACCCACCTCAACCTTCTTCAGAAATGCAGGACTGATCTCAACTGGTTTTGGCGGCACGATACAAGCGCCCAGGCAGTGGCTCGATTTGCGAAAACGGGCAGATTCGCCGAGCCCCTAAAGGCTGCCGGAATCATTTCGGAAGACGCAACAGTAGAGCAAGCCGCCTCCAAATTAGTATCGATCAGAAATCAGCTCGCTCACCAAGCATACAAATTTGACGTAGTAGATGAATCATGTGTACGGGCCGCAATCGCATCGTGCATCATGCTCTGCTCGGATGCATTCGAAACATACAATGAGTGGAGATTCAATTAACACTGAGACGTCGAACGCGATTCAATTTCGAATATTATTGCATCCACAATCCGATTTAATTTCCTCATCTATGCAGTCATCATCTACGAGATGAGGAGTCACATCCGTCCTGCTGCTGGCAGAAACGCAGCGCGCGCCGCTGCTGCTCGGCGCTCAGCTCCGGCGGTGGCCGGGCAATGGCGGACTGGATCTGGTCGGGGCCGCCGGTGAGCTTGTTCAGACCCCGGCCCGCCGCCAGCACGCCCTTGACCACACCCATCATGATGTAGCCACCGCCCATGCTGACCTGCTCTGGCGACGGTGGCTCGCTCCAGTCACGACTGAAGCGGTTGTCGCCGAACTTCACCGGATTCTTGAAACGGTACAGGTCCAGCGGCTCGTCTTCGGGCTTGAGCGCACGCACTTCGCCGAGGGTGGTGACATTGTCCTGCGGCGGGGTAGCGGAGATGGGCGCGGCGTTGGCATGCGGCTCCTCGGCCGTGGCTGCCGGTGGTGGCGCAGGCGCGGTTGCTGGCGCGGCCTGCTGTGCCTGCGCGATACCGGCCAGCAGCATGCCAGCCAGGAGTGCTCCCTGCGTTCCACGTCGTGCCACAGCCATCCACCCTGTTGGTTGCGTCCAGCACCCAAGGATACGGATGCTGGCTTCAGATTTCGTTGCTGCACTGGCAGCTGTTCAGCCAAGGGAGATGCGGCGACGCCACCCGGCGCGAGCACTGAACGGTTCACGCCCTTCGCGTGCGATGTCTCACATCCTGAGACGTGAGTGTGGTGCCATGTGACCCCTCGAAAAACGTCCTGGCTCCATTTCCATGGCTTACGAACTCGCCAAGCGCACCGCCGATGCCGAGCAGAAGCTCGCCACCCGTGATGGCCTGCCCGCCCGCGACGGCGCCCTGCTCAGTGCGCGCCTGCAGCGCCGCTACCAGGACCGTATCACCGGCAGCTTCGCCATCCCCGGCCGCGAGGGTCGCTACGCGCCGCTGCCCGATTCAGTGCCGCCTGCCCTGGCTGCAGCGCTGAAGGCACGTGGCATCGAGCAGCTCTACAGCCACCAGGCCGAGGCCTGGGAGGCCAGCCAGCGTGGCGAGCATGTGGCCATCGTCACCCCCACCGCCAGCGGCAAGTCGCTGTGCTACACCCTGCCGGTGGTCAGCGCGGCGATGCAGGACAAGGCCAAGGCGCTGTACCTGTTCCCGACCAAGGCACTGGCCCAGGACCAGGTGGCCGAGCTGCTGGAACTCAACCGTGCCGGCGATCTGGGCGTAAAGGCCTTCACCTTCGATGGCGACACTCCCGGCGATGCGCGGCAGGCGATCCGCCTGCACGGCGACATAGTGGTGTCCAACCCGGACATGCTGCACCAGGCGATCCTGCCGCATCACACCAAGTGGGCGCAGTTCTTCGAGAACCTGCGCTACATCGTCATCGACGAAGTGCACACCTACCGCGGCGTGTTCGGCAGCCACGTCACCAACGTACTGCGCCGGCTCAAGCGCATCTGCGCGTTCTATGGCGTGCAACCGCAGTTCATCCTGTGCTCGGCCACCATCGGCAATCCGCAGGCGCATGCCGAGGCGCTGATCGAAGCACCGGTCACCGCCATCACCGAGTCCGGCGCGCCCAGCGGGCCCAAGCAGGTGCTGTTGTGGAACCCGCCGGTGATCAACCCGGATCTGGGCCTGCGTGCCTCGGCGCGCTCGCAGAGCAACCGTATCGCGCGCATCGCGATCAAGTCCGGGCTGAAGACCCTGGTGTTCGCGCAGACCCGGTTGATGGTCGAGGTGCTGACCAAGTACCTGAAGGACATCTTCGACCACGACCCGCGCAAGCCGCCACGCATCCGCGCCTACCGCGGTGGCTACCTGCCCACCGAACGCCGCGAGACCGAGCGTGCGATGCGCGCCGGCACCATCGACGGCATCGTCAGCACCTCGGCACTGGAGCTGGGCGTGGATATCGGCAGCCTGGACGTGGTCATCCTCAACGGCTACCCCGGCAGCGTGGCCGCCACCTGGCAGCGCTTCGGCCGTGCCGGCCGCCGTCAGCAGCCGGCGCTTGGGGTGATGGTGGCCAGTTCGCAGCCGCTGGACCAGTACGTGGTGCGGCATCCGGACTTCTTCGCCGAGGCCTCGCCTGAGCACGCGCGCATCGCGCCGGACCAGCCGCTGATCCTGTTCGACCACATCCGCTGCGCAGCCTTCGAGCTGCCGTTCCGGGTCGGTGATGGCTTCGGCCCGATCGACCCGGAAGTGTTCCTGGAAGCGCTGGCAGAGACAGAAGTGATCCACCGCGAAGGCGAACGCTGGGAATGGATTGCCGACAGCTATCCGGCCAACGCGGTCAGCTTGCGCGCGGTGGCCGACGGCAACTTCGTGGTGGTCGACCGCAGCGATGGCCGCCAGCAGATCATCGCCGAGGTCGATTATTCCGCCGCCGCACTCACCCTGTACGAAGGCGCCATCCACATGGTGCAGTCCACGCCCTACCAGGTGGAGACGCTGGACTGGGAAGGCCGCAAGGCCTACGTCACCCGCACGCATGTGGATTACTACACCGACAGCATCGACTTCACCAAGCTCAAGGTGCTGGATCGCTTCGACGGCGGCGTGGCCGGCCGTGGCGATTCGCACCATGGCGAGGTGCACGTGGTGCGCCGCGTGGCCGGCTACAAGAAGATCCGCTACTACACCCACGAGAACATCGGCTACGGCCCGGTGAACCTGCCCGACCAGGAACTGCATACCACCGCGGTGTGGTGGCAGCTGCCGCAGGCGCTGTTGCTGCGCGCGTTCGCCAGCAAGCAGGATGCGCTCGATGGTTTCCTCGGCGCGGCGTATGCGCTGCACATCGTCGCCACCGTGGCGGTGATGGCCGATGCGCGTGACCTGCAGAAGTCCGTGGGCAACGGCGATGGTTCCTGGTTCGCGATCGCCGACCAGAGCGGCCGCGGCCAGCTGCGCGGCAGCGAGGGTGACCCTGGCGTTGTCGAACTCCTGCAGGAGTTCGTGCCCACCGTGTACCTGTACGACAACTTCCCCGGCGGCGTCGGCCTCAGCGAGCCGCTATGGCAGCGCCAGGCCGAGCTGGTGCAGCGCGCGCGCGAACTGGTGCAGCGCTGCGACTGCAAAGCCGGCTGCCCGGCCTGTGTCGGGCCGGTGCTGGCCGCGCAGGAAGAAGATGAGACTTCGCCGCGTGCGCTGGCGCTGCGTGTGCTGGACCTGTTCGATGCCGAGGCCTGCCAGCACGTGCCCGACGTGGTGGTGACCTGCCGCGATCCGATGGAGCTGCTGGCACCGTGAGCCTGAGCCTGGACAAGCTGCGCCTGCTGCGGAAGCAGGCCGGCGATCCGAAAGCAGCTACACCGGCGGCGCCGGATGTTCCCGCGGCACCTGCGGCACCGGTAGCCGCCAACGATGCGCGGCAACCACTGGCCGAACGTTCGGTGTTCGCCTGGGTCGAACAGGAAATCCGCCACAAGCCGACTGGCGCTGCAGCCTCCCCACCGGCACCCGCACCGCTGCGTCGGCCGGAAGTGGGCAGCCTGCATCGCCTGCTCGGCCTGCGCACGCGAGGCGGTCCCGCACCTGCACGCGCCAGCGCGCAGGATCGCCAGCTGCCTGGCGAGGAAATCGCACCGGGCCTGTTCCTGATCGAATCGCTGCAGCCGCAGCCCATTCCGGCGCAGTCGATGTCGCTGGATTTCGCCCGCCGCGAAGGCGAACACGTGGCCCCACGCAACCTGCTGTTCTTCGATACCGAGACCACCGGCCTGGCCGGCGGCACCGGCACCCGCGCCTTCATGATCGGTGCCGCCGACTGGCATGCCTGCCCACAGCGCGGCGAAGGCCTGCGTATCCGCCAATTGTTGATGTCGACGATGGCCGCCGAGGACGCGATGCTGGCCACCTTCGCCAGCTGGCTGCAGCCGTCCACCGTGTTCTGCAGCTACAACGGCCGCAGCTACGATGCACCCCTGTTGAAGGCACGCTACCGACTGGCCCGCCAGCGTTGCCCGATTACAGCGCTGGATCACGTCGACCTGCTCTATCCGACCCGCCGCCGCTATCGCGGCACGTGGGAGAACTGCAAGCTGTCCACCATCGAACGCCAGCTGCTGCGCGTGGTGCGCGAGGATGACCTGCCCGGCTCGGAAGCGCCCGGCGCATGGCTGCGTTTCCTGCGCGGCGGCGACGCGGTGAACCTGCGCCGGGTGGCCGACCACAACCACCAGGACGTGGTGACCCTGGCCCTGCTGCTGCAGCGGCTGGTACGGGAAGAACAACGTGAACGCGAAACCCTGGCGCTGGTCGGGAAGTAGGCGTTGACGCGGCCTGACGGTGGCAACGGTGACACTGCCGCCACCATCCACGCGTGGAGCCCGACGATGCACCTCAATCCCCTGGTCCTGCTCGCCATCCTGCCGTTGGCCGCCTGCAGTCACGCTGGCAGCAGCACCTCCCACGATCCCGCGCCAGCGCCCGTGGCCGATACCGCACACGAATGCAAGCCGGAGGCGCTGGAAGCCTTCACCGGCAAGACCGCCGACGAAGCCACGATCAAGAAACTGGTGGCTGACAGCGGCGCGCGCGGTGCACGGGTGGTCAAGCCGGGCATGGCGGTGACCATGGACTTCCGCCAGGACCGCGTGACCGTGCAGGTAGATGCGCAGAACCGCATCGAGCGCGCCAGCTGCGGTTGATCGCCTCAGGGTAGTGCCGGCCGCTGGCCGGCTCCCCACATTGCCGGCCAG
>NZ_JAWJTG010000060.1:0-21841 GCF_032911605.1 Stenotrophomonas mexicanensis | reverse complement strand
TGCGCAGGGGACGCCGTGAATCCATCCCTGGAGGCTCGGGCGCGCCATCCATGGCGCTTACGCCCCTGCGCAATCCCTCCGCGTGGCCACGGACAGGTTCCGTGCGCGTCCACCGCGGAATGATGAAGGAAGAGCAGGAGCGGGTCGCGCGCTGTGCGCGCTCGTCGCCTGGGGTCGGATCCCTTTCCCGGTGGGAAATGGCTCTGACCCTTGATGATGCCGGAGCCGAGCGTGGGCTCGGCTCTACCCCTTTGTCGGGCTCAGTGGCCGCGCACGCGCTGGATGATCTTGGCGGCGTCGGTGGCACTGGCGCGCACCTTGTCCCATTCGCCGTTGGCGATCCAGTTGCCCGGCACCATCCACGAACCGCCGATGCAGACCACGTTCTTCTGCTCGAGGTACTCGGCGGCGGTGTTTTCGGTGATGCCACCGGTCGGGCACAGCTTGAGGTCGGCAACCGGGCCGGCCAGGCCCTTGATCATCGCCAGCCCACCCACGGCCGTGGCCGGGAACAGCTTGCACACACGGAAGCCCCGCGCATACAGCGACAGCAGCTCGGTCGGCGTTGCCGCACCCGGCACCACCGGCAGCGGCGCAGCGGCCAGTGCATCAGCCAGCGCCGGCGGCGTACCCGGGGTCACCAGGAAATCCGCACCCGCATCGATGGACTGCTGCATCTGCTCCACGGTCAGCACCGTACCGGCGCCCACCACCACGTCCGGGAGCTCACGCTTGAGCATCGCCAGCGCTTCCATCGCCACCGGCGTACGCAGCGTCAGCTCGATGGCCGGCAAGCCACCTTCCAGCAGCGCCGCGCTGACCGCACGCGCCTGGTCCAGCGTATGAATCGTCACCACCGGCAGGATGCCCGCCGCACGCAACAGCTCCGCCGCCTTCACCTGATGTTGTTCGATACCCATAGCTCTGCTTCTGCCTTTGCTTCTGCTTTTGAATTTGATTTTCAGTGATCACTTCGCGGCGTCGATGCGCCGCAGAGTGTCAGGAGGGCGCGGGTAGCCCCAGCCGGGACCGTGAGCGGCATGGATGCCGCGACCGAGCCCCCATGGAAGGGTTTACGGCGTGTCCCGGCTGGGGCTACCCGCGCCCTCAACCAGGAAACTCACCGCCACGTAGAACCCGCAACGCTCTTCAACCCTCAGGCATCCTTCGCCTCATGCGGCGCCGCCGCCGCCGCGGCATCGTGCCCCAGCTCATACTCCGAATCGTAGTCCCACGGCCCACCATCAGCCGCCGCCGGCCCGCACGAAATCGAAATCGCACCCTGGTCGGCAGGACCCACCACGCGACGGTTGATCGCGAACAGGTTGCGACCCAGGTCATGCGCTGCCGGTGCGGTGTTCGGCGCCAGCGGACGTGCGGCCCATTCGGCTGCGTCCACCAGCACTTCCAGCGTGCCGGCCTCGCCATCGAGGCGGATCATGTCGCCCTCGCGAACCTTGGCCAGCGGACCACCCCGCGCCGCTTCCGGCGTCACATGGATCGCCGCAGGAATCTTGCCCGAGGCGCCGGACAGGCGGCCGTCGGTGACCAGCGCCACGCGCCGGCCCTGGTTCTGCAGCAGGCCCAGCAGCGGCGCCAGCGAATGCAGTTCCGGCATGCCGTTCGCACGCGGGCCCTGGTAACGCACCACCGCCACGAAATGCTCGGGCAACAGGCCGCCGGCATGCAGCTTGTTCAACACCTGCGGCGCATCGACCACCACCGCCGGTGCTTCGATCGTGCGGTATTGCGGCTTCACCGCCGACAGTTTGATCAGCGACTTGCCGAGGTTGCCGCGCAGCAGGCGCAGGCCACCCTGGTGTTCGAACGGATTGTCGACGCCACGCACCACCTCTTCGTCGGCGCTGCGTTCCAGACCCGGCAGGTAGACCAGCTGGCCGTCGCGCAGCTGCGGCTCGCGCGCATAGTCGGTCATGCCGCCACGCGCCACGCTGACCAGGTCGCCATGCATCAGGCCGGCCTTGATCAGTTCGCCGAACACGAACGCCGGGCCGCCGGCAGCTGCAAAGCGGTTCACGTCGGCGTCGCCGTTCGGATAGACGCGGGCCAGCAGCGGGATCAGCTGCGACAGTTCGTCGAAGTCGTCCCAGGTCAGCACGATGCCGGCCGCACGCGCCACCGCGATCCAGTGGATGGTGTGGTTGGTCGAACCGCCGGTGGCCATCAGTGCGATGACCGCGTTGATGATCGCGCGCTCGTCGATGATCCGGCCCAACGGGCGGAAGTCGTCGCCGAGTGCCGTGATGTCGAGCGCTCGCTCGGTGGCTTCACGGGTGAGGGCGTCGCGCAACGGCGTGCCTGGATTGACGAACGATGCGCCCGGCAGCTGCACGCCCATCGCTTCCAGCAGTACCTGGTTGGAATTGGCAGTGCCGTAGAAGGTGCAGGTGCCGGCGCCGTGGTACGACGCGGACTCCGCTTCCAGCAGTTCTTCGCGGGTGGCTTCGCCAGCGGCATAGCGCTCGCGCACTTCGGCCTTCTGCTTGTTCGGGATGCCCGGGGTCATCGGGCCGGCCGGCACGAACACCGCCGGCAGATGGCCGAAGGCCAGCGCACCGATCAGCAGGCCCGGCACGATCTTGTCGCACACACCGAGGTAGACGGTGGTGTCGAACATATCGTGGCTGAGCCCGATCGCGGTGGCCTGCGCGATCACATCGCGCGAGAACAGTGACAGTTCCATGCCGCCGCGGCCCTGGGTGACGCCGTCGCACATCGCCGGCACGCCGCCGGCCACCTGTGCGGTGGCGCCCAGCTCGCGGGCGATCTCGCGGATCTGCTCGGGATAGGTCTCGAACGGCTGGTGCGCCGACAGCATGTCGTTGTAGGCGGTGATGATGCCGAGGTTCGGCGTCACGCCGCCGCGCAGGCGGCTCTTGTCGGTGCCGCCGCAGGCGGCGAACCCGTGGGCGAGGTTGCCGCAGCTCAGGCGGCTGCGGAACGGGCCTTCACGCAGGGAGGCGTCGATCGCGGCCAGGTAGGCGGCGCGCGAGGCGGCGCTGCGGCGGATGACACGCTCAGTGATGGCTTGCAGTTGCGGATGGAGGCTCATTGGCTACCGGCGTTCGTGGTGGCGAGAGGCAAGCGGCGGCACGGCGCCGCCGCCAACATCAATCAGCCCAGTGGACGCGCAGGCGCGCGCCTTCCAGGTTGATCGCATTGAGGATGGGGTACTGCTGGGCGTCATTGCTGTCCAGCGCCTGGCGCAGTACCTGCAGCTTCTGCTTGCCGCGCAGCAGCAGCAGGCGCTGGCGGCACTGGCGCAGGCCATGCGGGGTCAGCGTGATGCGCAGCGGCCACTGGTTCGCGCCCGGGCAGCCGGTGGCATCCAGCGCCGCATAGGGCAGGGTGCTTTCCAGTGCGCGGGCCAGGTCCTTCGAGCCGGGGAACAGCGAGGCGGTGTGGCCGTCGTTGCCCATGCCCAGCGCCACCAGGCTCGGCGGTTGGCTGTGCTGCGCCTGCAGGTTGGCGGTGTACACGCATTCCGGAAGCGGCTTGCCGATGCGCACCAGCGGATCGAAATGCGCACCTTCGGCGCGCTTGAGCAGATTCTCGCGCACCAGCCAGGCATTGCTGTCGCGATCCTGCGGCGACAGCCAGCGCTCATCGGCCAGGCTCACTTCCACGCGGTCCCAGTGCACGTCCAGTTCGGCCAGCGCCTGGTACACCGGTGCCGGCGTGGTGCCGCCGGACAACAGGATGCGGGTGCGGCCCACTTCGTTGATGTCGTGGTTGAGGGTCTGCGCCATCTCGGCGGCCACCGCCTCGATCCAGCCATCGGCATCGCCGTGCTGGATGAACTCGATGCGGTCGTCGTGGAAGGTGGTGGGGCTCATGCGGCAACTCCAGGTGCGTCACGTTCGGCGTCGGCGGCATAGGCGGCGGCGCCCAGTAGTCCGGCGTGGGGGTGCATCACGGCCAACGAGGGCACCCGCGCCATGATCGAGGAGAAGCGACCCTTGTGTTCGAAGCGCTGGCGGAACCCGGAGTGCTGCAGCGAATCGAGCATCTTCGGGGTCAGCCCGCCGGTCAGGAACACGCCGTCCCACGCGCCCTGGGTCAGCACCAGGTCGCCTGCGATGGCGCCGAACACGGCGCAGAACACATCGACGGTGCGCATCGCCTGCGGGTCACCGTGCAGGGCGCGGGCGGTCACGTCCACCGGCTGCAGTTGGCCCGGATCGATGCCGGCCATCTCGCATACGGCGCGATGGATGTTGACCAGGCCAGGGCCGCAGATCAGGCGCTCGTTGGAGACGCGGCCGAACTGTTCGGACAGGATCTCCAGGATGCGGATCTCCTCCGGGGTTCCCGGCGGGAAGCTGACATGGCCGCCTTCGGTTTCCAGCGGGTAGCAGCGGCCGTGGCGCAGGATCAGGCCACCGACACCCAGGCCCGTACCCGGCCCGATCACCGCGTAGTTGCGCGGCTGGCCGGGCTTGCCCGGCACCCAGGCGGCACCGCCGACCTGGACCACGTCATCGGGCTGCAGCAGCGAAATCGCCATCGCCTGTGCGGCGAAGTCGTTGATCAGGTGCAGCTCGTTGAAGCCGAGCATGGCGGCGGTGCGGCTGCGCGAGATCACCCACGGGTGGTTGGTGATGCGCGCTTCGTCACCGTCGACGCGACCGGCCACCGCGAACACGCCGCGGCTTGCCGTGGCGCCTATCTGTTCCAGATGGTGGCGCGCGGCATCACCCAGCGACGGGAACTCCGCCACCGCGTACTCGCGGATGCTGTCCTTCTGCAGCGGTGCGTCCTGCGAGGTGTCGGCCAGGGCGAAGCGGGCGTTGGTACCGCCGATGTCGGCGACCAGCACCGGCTGCGAGCTGGCACTCATGCCGACGCTCCGCTGTCCGGCGCGTCCACGCCCTGCGGCAGGAACTCGCCCGCGTTGGCCGGGCCCCACTGGCCGGCGGGGTAGGGTTCCAGAGGCAGCTTGGCATCCTTCCAGGCGTCGGCGACGCTGTCGATCCACGCCCAGGCGGCGCGCACTTCGTCATCGCGCACGAACAGCGTGTGGTTGCCGTTGAAGGCATCCAGGAACAGGCGTTCGTAGGCGATGCGGCGGTGCAGGCCAGTCGGCACCGACAGTTCCAGTTCCAGCGGATGCAGCTCCAGCGCGCCCCATTCCGGGCCGGCCAGGCTGCTCATCAGGCCCAGTTCGATGTTTTCCTGCGGCTGCAGCTGGAACACCAGACGGTTCGGTGCGGCCTGCGCGCGCTGCGGGCGCTCGAACAGCCAGTGGGTGACCGGCTTCAGCGTGACCACCACGCGGGTGGTGCGTTCGGGCAGGCGCTTGCCGGTGACCAGGTGGAACGGCACGCCGCTCCAGCGCCAGTTGTCGATATGCGCGGTGACCCCGGCGAAGGTCTCCACGTCGCTGCCTTCCGGCGGCTGGTAGGCCTGGGCCGGCTGGCCGTTGATGGTACCGGCGGTGTAGCGGCCACGGATGCTGTCACGCGCGGCGTGCTTGGCATCGAGCGGGCGCAGGGCGCGCAGCACCTTGACCTTCTCGTCGCGGATGCGGTCGGCTTCCAGCGAGGCCGGCGGCTCCATCGCCACCATGCACAGCAGCTGCAGGATGTGGCTCTGCACCATGTCGCGCAGCGCGCCGGAGCGGGCGTAGTAGGCGTCGCGGCCATCCACGCCTTCGCTCTCGGCCACCAGGATGTGCACCGATTCGATGTAGTTGCGGTTCCACACCGCTTCCAGCAGCGTGTTGCCGAAGCGCAGAGCGATCAGGTTCTGCACTGCGGCCTTGCCCAGGTAGTGGTCGAGGCGGAACACGCGGTCCTCGTCGATCCACTGGCCGATGGTGCTGATGATTTCCTCGGCGCTCTCGCTGTCGCTGCCGATCGGCTTCTCCAGCATCAGGCGTGCCGGTGCGGCGAGGGCGCCACCCTTGGCCAGGCCTTCGCAGGTGGAGATGTACAGGCCCGGCGGAATGGCCAGGTAGCTGACGCACTTGCGGTGCACCAGGTCGGAGACCGCGGCGGCAACCGAGTCGACGTCGCGCAGGTCCACCGAACGATAGTCGATGCGGCGCAGCAGGGCGCTGATGTCGTCCTGCGTGGCCATCGGCATGGCCTGCTGCAGGCGCGGCCGCAGGATGTCATGGAAGGCTTCGGTGTCATGCCCGGACAGGGCCAGCGCACGGATGCGGAAGTCCTCCGGCAGCAGGCCGTCGCCAAGCAGGCGAAGCAGCGAAGGGAACAGGTAGCGCTGGGCCAGATCACCTGTGGCACCGAACAGGAAGAGGGTGTCGTGCATCGCTCGAGTTTCAGATCCGGGTGACATCGTTGTCAATCGCTTCATGGCTGGGTTCGGGGGACATCCGCGCAACTGCCTGTCCGAGGTTCGTCAGGTGCGATCTCCGGGGTAGCGGAAGACCGTTCCATTCGAAACCACTGCCTCTGCGGAACCTTCGTTCAACCGCCGACGCAGATCGGTGCGCACCGATCATCGGATAGTGCCACGTGAAAACGTTTACATGGCAGAATGGGCAACTGTATTCGATTGCAGTGCTCGCCGTCATGCGGCAGGCGCGCAATCATCACTGCCATCGGGAGGGCCGAGGCAGTCCCAAAAGACAGCCCGGCTTCGGGCGGACCGGATAGGTGATATGGCAAAAGTGCAGTTGCAGGGTGTGCGCAAGGTCTATGACAACGGCCAGGTCGCGGTGAAGGACGCCAGCTTCGAGGTCGCCGATGGCGAGCTGATGGTGCTGGTCGGTCCGTCCGGCTGTGGCAAGTCGACCCTGCTGCGGATGGTGGCTGGCCTGGAGGAGATCAGCGGCGGCACGCTGACCATCGGTGATCGCGTGGTCAACGACGTGGCGCCGAAGGACCGCGACATCGCCATGGTGTTCCAGAGCTACGCGCTGTACCCGCACATGACCGTGGCCGAGAACCTGGCCTTCGGCCTGAAGCTGCGCGGGCATGACAAGGCGACCATCGACAAGCGCATCGCCGAAGCAGCGCAGACCCTGGGCCTGACCGAGATGATGGACAAGCTGCCCAAGGCGATGTCCGGTGGCCAGCGCCAGCGTGTTGCGCTGGGCCGTGCACTGGTGCGCGAGCCGGCGGTGTTCCTGCTGGACGAGCCGCTGTCCAACCTCGACGCCAAGCTGCGCCACAGCGTGCGTACCGAGATCGCGCAGCTGCATCGCAAGCTGGGCACCACCATGATCTACGTGACGCACGACCAGGTCGAAGCAATGACCCTGGGCCAGCGCATCGTGGTGTTGAAGGACGGCATCATCCAGCAGATCGATACGCCGATGGCGCTGTACGACCGCCCGGCCAATCTGTTCGTGGCCGGTTTCCTCGGCAGCCCGGCGATGAACGTGCTGCGTGGCACGCTGCAGGGCGATGCCGGCGGCGTGACCGTGGTCGACGGCGAATGGCGCGCACCGCTGGGCCAGGCCACGATCGATCCGGCATGGCTGCAGAAGCCGATCGCGGTGGGCGTGCGTCCGGAACACCTGCAACCGGCGGCTGCCGATGATGCGCATGCGTTCGTCGCACGCATTGAAGGCATCGAACCGGTCGGCAACGAGATCTTCGTCAACCTGAGCAGTGGCCAGCACGCGCTGACCATGCGCGTGGCGCCGCAGTCGCTGCCGGCGGTGGGCGAGCAGATCCGCGTGGCGATCCACCCGCAGGGCCTGCACTTCTTCAACCCGGAATCCGGCGAGCGGCTGTAACGGGTAGTGCCGGCCGCTGGCCGGCAACTTCAACCATGCATGGTTGCCGGCCAGCGGCCGGCACTACCATTCCTTCATCCACCGGGCTCAGCGCGCCAGGCCATCCAGCAACGGCATGCGCTGCGCGATCGCATCACCCACCTGCAGATCAGCGTCGCTGGCTTCCAGCGGCAGCACCGCCAGTGCCAGGTCGCCGGCCACGCAGGCAATCGTGCCCAGCGCTGCGCCATCCTGCTGCACGCCATCGCCGGCCTGCGCCGGTGCCGCGGTATGCAGCAGCTGCACCGCGCGCTTGGCTTTGCCGAGGAAGTGGGTGCGGGCGACGATTTCCTGGCCGGGATAGCAGCCCTTCTTCACGCTGTAACCGTTCAGGCGGTCCAACCCCAGCTGCTGCGGGGTCCACACTTCGCGCTGGCTTTCTTGCAGCCGGGGCAGGCCGTAGCGCAGGTCGGCCTGGCGCCAGGCCAGTGCGAAAGCGGCCTCATCGGCTTCACTGCCGGCGGCGAAGGCATCGGCGCTGCCAATGCGCAGGGTCCGCGGCAGGGCGTCGCTGCCCAGGTCCAGCTCCCAGCCGTCACCTGCGGTCTGCGCAATCGCAGCGCCGCTGGCGGCTTCGGGCGCAGTGAACGCGCCGGCCACGGCCAGATCGCTGCGCACCTGCACCTTCACCTTGCGGCGGAACACGAAGCGCTGCAGTTGCGACGCAATCGCATCGGCATCGCTGTCGGCCAGCACCAGCATCACGTGATCGTCGGCCAGCCGAAGCAGCTGGAACACCGCCAGGGTGCGGCCCTTGGCGCTCAGCCAGACGCTCCACTGCCAGTGCTGCAGGGGCAGGGCGGTGACATCGCTGCTGAACTGGGCGTGGGCAAAGACAGCCGCATCCGGGCCTTGCAGGCTCAGCAGCTGGTGGCCGGGCAGGCGCGGATATCCGACGAAAGCAGGGGGCAGGTTGTCAGGCACGTGAACGAGGTCTAAAATTTGTGCGTTGCGAGACCGAACATGATAGGCCAAACAACCCCCACTCCCGACGACGAATCTGAAGCCCCGCTGGTCCCCGCGGCACCCGTGCCCGTGGAACAGGAAAAAGCAGAGGAATTCGGCGGCCGCGGCGGACTTGATCCGGTGCGGTACGGCGATTGGGAGAAAAACGGACGCTGCATCGATTTCTGATCAGCATTGAGCCAACGCGGCCGCGTGCCGCCCAGCCGAGACAACGAGCCCAGCGAATGGCGACCAGACAACGCCCACTTTCCCCGCACCTTCAGGTGTATCGCTGGCAGATTCAGATGGCCACCTCGATCCTGCATCGAGCCACTGGCGTCTTTCTGTCTGTTGGTGCCCTCATCATCGCCGCCGGCCTGCTGGCCCTGATGATGGGGCCCGAGTCCTGGAACTGCTTCACCGGCCACGCCGGGGCCTGGTATGGCCGCGTGTTCCTGTTCGCGTGGACATGGTCGTTCGCCTATCACCTGTGCAATGGCATCCGCCATGTGGTGCAGGACTTCGCCATCGGCTTCAGCATCCCCGCCTTCATCCGCAGCAGCTGGCTGTCGGTCATCGGCAGCCTGGTGATCACCCTGCTGGTGTGGGCCTATGTGATGTTCGGAGGTGCCGCGTGAGCAAGTTCCGTACCCCGTTGAAGAGCGTACGCGGCCTCGGTTCGGCCAAGACCGGCACCGAGCACTTCGTGCACCAGCGCCTGACCGCCGCCGCCCTGGTGGCCCTGGGCATCTGGTTCCTGGTCTTCGTGCTGAGCCTGCTGGGCTCGGACTACGCGACCGCCGCCGCCGCCGTGGCCAAGCCGTGGAACGCCGTGCCGCTGATCGGCCTGCTGATCGCCATGTTCTGGCACGCGCAGCTCGGCATGCAGGTCGTGCTGGAAGACTACATCCACGAATCGCTGCTGGCCCTGGTGCTGCAGACCGCGGTGAAGTTCGTCGCCGTGCTCGGCATGATCGTCAGTGTGTTTGCGGTGGGCCGCATCGCCCTCGGCGTTGCCTGAGCCCAGGCACCAACACAGGAATCCAGATTAGATGTCCGCTTACAAGATCACCGAACACAAGTACGACATGGTCGTGGTGGGCGCCGGCGGTGCCGGCCTGCGCGCCACGTTCGGCCTGGCCGCCAAGGGCCTGCAGACCGTGTGCCTGACCAAGGTCTTCCCGACCCGTTCGCACACCGTTGCCGCCCAGGGCGGTATCTCGGCCGCACTCGCCAACATGGGCGAGGACGACTGGCGCTACCACTTCTTCGACACCATCAAGGGCTCGGACTGGCTGGGCGACCAGGACGCCATCGAGTACATGTGCCGTGAGGCCATTCCGGCCATCATCGAGCTCGAACACTACGGCGTGCCGTTCTCGCGCACTGCCGAAGGCAAGATCTACCAGCGTCCGTTCGGTGGCATGACCACCAAGTATGGCGAAGGCCCGGCGGCGCAGCGTACCTGCGCGGCGGCCGACCGTACCGGCCACGCGATGCTGCACACCCTGTACCAGCAGTCGCTGAAGCACGACGCACGTTTCATGATCGAGTACTTCGCACTCGACCTGATCTTCGATGACGAAGGTGCCTGCCGCGGCGTGCTGGCGTTGGACATGTCCGACGGCACCCTGCACCTGTTCCGCGCCCAGGGCGTGGTGCTGGCCACCGGCGGCTACGGCCGTGCCTACTTCAGCGCCACCTCGGCGCACACCTGCACCGGCGACGGTGGCGGCCTGGCCATGCGTGCCGGCATCGCCATGCAGGACATGGAGTTCGTGCAGTTCCACCCGACCGGCATCTATGGCGCCGGCTGCCTGATCACCGAGGGTGTCCGCGGTGAAGGCGGCATCCTGCGCAACAGCAGCGGCGAGCGCTTCATGGAGCGCTATGCACCGCACTACAAGGATCTGGCCTCGCGCGACGTGGTCAGCCGTTCGATGACCATCGAGATCCGCGAAGGCCGCGGCGTCGGCGAGCACAAGGACCACATCCTGCTCGACCTGACCCACCTTGGCCCGGGCGTGATCGACGAGAAGCTGCCGGGCATCGCAGAAAGCGCCCGCATCTTCGCCGGCGTCGACGTGCACAAGCAGCCGATCCCGGTCATCCCGACCGTGCACTACAACATGGGCGGCATCCCGACCAATTACCACGGCGAAGTCGTGCGCAAGGTCGGCGACAACCCGGATGCGGTCGTGCCGGGCCTGTACGCCATCGGTGAAGCCGCCTGCGTGTCGGTGCACGGTGCCAACCGCCTGGGCTCGAACTCGCTGCTGGACCTGGTGGTGTTCGGTCGTGCAGTGGCCAACCGCTGCGCCGAGACCATCAAGCCGGGCGCTTCGCACAAGCCGCTGCCGGCCGATGCCTGCGACAAGGCGCTGGGCCTTCTGGACAAGCTGCGCCACGCCAACGGCGATACCCCGACCTCGGTCATCCGCGATCGCATGCAGCGCACCATGCAGGCCGACGCGGCGGTCTTCCGCACCAGCCAGACGCTGAAGGAAGGCTGCGAGAAGATGGACAAGATCTTCGACTCGTTCCAGGACGTGAAGGTCTCCGACCGTTCGCTGGTCTGGAACTCGGACCTGATCGAGACCTACGAGCTGAACAACCTGCTGCTCAACGCGGTGGCGACGATCAACTCGGCCGAACAGCGCAAGGAAAGCCGCGGCGCGCATGCGCACGAGGACTATCCGGACCGCGACGACGTCAACTGGCAGAAGCACACCCTGGTCAGCGTCGACGAGAAGGGCAAGTGCAGCTTCGACTACCGTCCGGTGCACATGTACACGTTGACCGATGACGTGTCCGTGGTGCCGCCGAAGCCGCGCGTGTACTGATCCGACCCCGCCTACCATGCAATCCGCGCCCACGGGCGCGGGCCGCCTGAGCCAACGAGAGCAGCCATGGCCGAGTTTTCACTCCCCAAGAATTCCAAGATCACGAAGGGCAAGCACTTCCCCGTCAAGAACGGCGGCAAGAACGTGCGCACCTTCAAGATCTACCGCTGGAGTCCGGACGACGACAGCAACCCGCGCACCGATACCTATGAAGTCGATCTGGACGCCTGTGGCCCGATGGTCCTGGACGCCCTGATCAAGATCAAGAACGAGATCGACCCGACCCTGACCTTCCGCCGCTCCTGCCGCGAAGGTATCTGTGGTTCGTGCGCGATGAACATCGACGGCACCAACACCCTGGCCTGCACCCGAGCCATCTCGGACTGCGGCAAGAAGGAAGTGCCGATCTACCCGCTGCCGCACATGAACGTGGTCAAGGATCTGGTTCCGGACCTGACCCACTTCTACGCGCAGTACGCCTCGATCAAGCCGTGGATCCGCACCCAGACCCCGGCACCGCCGGACCGTGAGCGCCTGCAGTCGCCGGAAGACCGCAAGAAGCTGGACGGCCTGTACGAGTGCATCCTGTGCGCCTGCTGCTCGACCAGCTGCCCGAGCTACTGGTGGAACGGCGAGCGTTACCTGGGCCCGGCGATCCTGCTGCAGGCCTACCGCTGGATCATCGACTCGCGCGATGAGGACACCGGTGCACGCCTGGACGATCTGGAAGATCCGTTCAAGCTGTACCGCTGCCACACCATCATGAACTGCGCCCGGACCTGCCCGAAGGGCCTGAACCCGGCGCTGGCGATCGCCGAGATCAAGAAGCTGATGATGGAACGCCGCGCCTGATCAGGCCTGGCTGTACCCGGTAGAGCCACGCCACGCGTGGCTGTGCCACCCCAGTAGAGCCACGCCATGCGTGGCTTTGCTGTATCTGGAGAAACATGATGGAAGAAGACGTTCTGCTGAAGAAGCTGCGCTGGCGTTGCCGCCGCGGCATGCGTGAGCTGGACCAGCTGTTCGGTCGCTACCTGGACCACGAATGGAGCACTGCGCCGACCGAAGAGCGCGAGGTTTTCCTGTTCCTGCTCGACTGCGAGGACGATAAGTTGTGGCGCTGGTTCATGGGCTACGAGGCCTGTCCACATGCGCACGCGATCCCCCTCATGCAGAAGATCCTCGCCCTCAAGCCTTGAGTGGCGCCCCTCGCGGCTGCAGGCTGCCGCCCAGTTGGCGGTGCTGCTGGCTGCGCCCTGGCTGCTGCGTGCATCGGATCTGCCTTCACGGCTGCTGATGCCCGCGGTGGTGCTGGCCTGGGTCATCGGGTTGGCCGAACTGGCCTGGCGACAGCGCAGGCCGCGCGTGCAGGTGCTTCTGCCAGCACCGCCCGAGCCGCTGCAGGTGGCCGGGCAGGACGCCGATACACCCCAGCTGGTCGTGCGTGGTCCATGGCTGTTGTTGCTCTGGCGTGAGGATCGGCGCCGCCGGCGCCTGCTGTTCTGGCCGGATGTGCTCGATTCCGGGCAGCGACGTGAACTGCGACTGGCCGTGGCCGCACGTGGCGTTTCCCGTAGGCCCCGGTCGATGGCACCATAAGCTGAATTGACCGGCGTGCCTGCATGTTCAAACCCATTCCCGTGGCCATTGGCCTGCGCTACCTGCGCGCCAAGCGCCGCAACGGCTTCATCTCCTTCATCTCGATGGCATCGATCCTGGGCATCGCGCTCGGCGTCACGGTGCTGATCACCACCTTGGCGGTGATGAGCGGTTTCCAGAAGGAAATCCGCAGCCGCCTGCTGCAGATGACCGCGCACACCACCATCAGCCGCGACGGCGAGCCGATGCCGGACTGGATGCGCGTAGTCGACGTGGCCAGCAAGGACCCGCGCGTGGCCGGTGCTGCGCCGTACATCGAGATCCAGTCGATGATCAGCGGCCCGCGCGTGCAGGGCGCGATCATCCAGGGCATCGATCCGGCGCTGGAGCCGAAGGTATCGGTGATCGACAAGAAGGTCACCAAGGGCAGCTATGACAGCCTCACGCCGGGCAGCTTCAACCTGCTGCTGGGCAAGGAGCTGGCGATCTGGCTGGGCGTGGACGTTGGCGATCAGGTGCTGGTGACGTTCGCCGAAGTGCAGGGCACGCCTGCCGGTGCGGTGCCACGGATGAAACGCTTTACCGTGAGCGGCATCTTCGAGGCCGGCTACAACGAGGTCGACCGCGGCGTCGGCTTCGCCAACATGAAGGACCTGGAGCGCGTGCTGCGTTCCGATGGCGCCACCGGCGTGCGGCTGAAGCTGCACGACATGGACCGCTCGCTGGAAGTGGGCGTGGACCTCGCGCAGAACCTCGGTGGTGCGTACCGCGTGAGTGACTGGACCCAGCAGAACGCCAACCTCTACCACTCGCTGCGCATGGAGAAGGTGGTGATGGGCATCCTGCTGTCGCTGATCATCGCCATGGGCGCGTTCAACCTGGTGTCCTCGCAGGTGATGCTGGTCACTGACAAGCAGGCTGACATCGCCATCCTGCGCACGCTCGGCCTGACCCCGGGCGGGGTGATGCAGGTGTTCATGGTGCAGGGTTCGCTGATCGGCATCTTCGGCACGCTGGCCGGCCTGATCGGTGGCATCACCCTCACACTCAACCTGGAGCGCATCCTCGGTGCCATCGAGAGCGTGTTCAACGTCAAGCTGATGCCGGAGGATGTGTACTACATCACCGGCCTGCCGACCGACATGCAGACCGGCGACGTGGTGGCGATCACCGTGGTCGCGCTGCTGATGAGCTTCCTGGCCACCCTGTATCCCGCCTGGCGGGCAGCACGCACCCAGCCGGCGGAGGCCCTGCGTTATGAATAAGGTCTTCAACCGCGGCGATGAAGTGATCCGCGCCGAAGCACTGGGCAAGACCTACGCCGAAGGACGCATGCAGACCCCGGTGTTCGATGGCCTGGACCTGACCGTGACCGCCGGCGAAACGGTGGCGATCATCGGTGCTTCCGGTGCCGGCAAGAGTACGCTGCTGCACCTGCTGGGTGGCCTGGACATTCCGACCGCCGGCGAGGTCTATGTGACCGGCCAGCGCATGTCAGCGCTGTCCGATACCGCGCGCGGCCTGCTGCGCAACCAGGCGCTGGGCTTCGTCTATCAGTTCCACCACCTGCTGCCTGAGTTCACCGCGCTGGAAAACGTGATGATGCCGGTGCTGCTGGCCGGTACTGCAGTGGCCGAGGCGAGCAGCCGGGCCACCACGCTGCTGGAAGCGGTCGGCCTTGGCCATCGCCTGGACCACAAGCCCGGCGAACTGTCCGGTGGCGAACGCCAGCGTGCCGCAGTGGCGCGTGCGCTGGTCAATCATCCTGCCTGCGTGCTCGGCGACGAGCCGACCGGCAACCTCGATGACCGTACCGCCGCCACCGTGTTCGAGCTGATGCTGGAGCTCAACCGGGCGCGGCATACCAGCCTGGTGCTGGTGACCCACGACCGCAGCCTGGCACGGCGCCTGGACCGGGTGCTGGAGCTGCGCGAGGGGCGCCTGCACGCGCTGGCCCACGCCGACGTCTGAGGCGCCGGGCCCGCTTTGGTGGAAGCCGACCTTGGTCGGCTGCTCTTGCAGGGCAAGCGCCAACCAAGGTTGGCGACTACCGGAATCCGGAGCCTTGGGCCTGCTTGGGGCGACCGCCGACCGGCTGCTGAATGGGGTACTGGCTTTCGCGCCGGCGTTGTCTGCGCAGGCGCATGATGGCGACAGTTCCCCGAGGAGATCGCCATGAAGACCCCGATCCTGATGGCCGGACTCTGCCTGGCGCTGGCCGCCTGCGCGACCACCGGCCGGCTCAGCTCTGCCGAGAAACTTGACCTGTACCGTGCCCATGCCGGCGCGCCGCAGAACGACATGCAGTTCTTCGGCAGCCTCAACGGCTGGACCGAACTGGGTGACAGCGCGTTGGCGGTGTGGACGCGTCCCAGCGAGGCCTATCTGCTGGAATTGAGGGGTCCCTGCCAGGACCTGCCGTATGCCACCGCCATCGGCCTGACCAGCCAGATGAACCGTGTTTCGGCGCGATTCGACAAGGTGCTGGTGCGCGACCCTGCCGGTGGCCCGCGCATGCCGTGCTTCATCGACAGCATCCGCAAGCTGGACGTGAAGGCGCTGCGCGCCTCCGAGCAGGAGCTGCGCCAGGCGCAGGTGCAGGAGCGCGAGGAAAGCACGAAATAGCGTGGTAGTGCCGGCCGCTGGCCGGCATCGCGCAGATGCCAGGTTGCCGGCCAGCGGCCGGCACTACCTGTGTGTCAGGCTTCCGGGGTGAAGCCGGCCGGCTTTTCCGCGTCCTTCTCGAACAGGAACTTGACCAGTTCGCCTTCAAGGAACGCGCGATGCTCCGGCGTGCGCGGCGACAGGCGGTTCTCGTTGATCAGCATGGTCTGGTGCGCCAGCCACGCAGCCCAGGCCTGCTTGCCGATGTTGTTGAAGATGCGCTGACCCAGTTCGCCGGGGTAGGGCACGAAGTCCAGGCCCTCGGCATCGCGTTGTTCGTACTGGCAGAAGACGGTTCGGGACATGGCATTCACTCGTGGTTGCGGGGTTTCTTGGAATTTCGTTTCGGCGTCTTGATCGTTGCGCCGTCGAGCAGTTTGCGGATCGGTGCCGGCAGGCCCAGCGCGTGCAGTTCGTCGCTGGCGACCCAGCGCAGCGTGGGTTCTTCCACGCGCAGTCCGTGTACCTGCCGCGACAATACCTGCAGATGCAGCTTGTAGTGGCTGAAGGTGTGCTGCAGCACTGGCAGCTCTTCGGCCTCTTCCAGCGAGCCGTCGACGTGCACGTCGAACCAGTCCTGCAGCACGCTGCCGGCATCGGCCTGCGGCAGCGTCCACAACTGCGCCCAGATGCCGGTGTCCGGCCGCTTCTGCAGCAGCACACGCTGCTGGGCGTCGTGCAGCAGCAGCGCAACGGCCTCGCGCTCGGGCAGGGTCTTGCTGGGCTTGGGCGTGGGTAGTTCAGCGGTGCGGCCTTCGCGCCGTGCCACGCAGTCATCCTGCAACGGGCAGATCACGCAGGCCGGTTTGGCACGGCTGCACACCGTCGCGCCCAGGTCCATCTGCGCCTGCGTGTAGTCGGCCATGCGCCCGGCCGGCACCTGCGCCACATGCGCCTCGGCGATCGCCCACAGCTGCTTCTCGATGGCCGGCAGCCCGGGGAAGCCATCGATGCCGTGGTAACGGCTGAGCACCCGCTTGACGTTGCCATCGAGGATCGCGAACGGGTCGTTCCAGGCCTGGCTGAGGATCGCACCGGCGGTGCTGCGGCCGATGCCGGGCAGGGCATGCAATGTATCGAAATCACGCGGCAGGTCGCCGTCGTGCAGTTCCACGCAGCGCTTCGCAGCGGCATGCAGGTTGCGTGCGCGGGCGTAGTAGCCGAGCCCGGCCCACTGCGCCATCACCGCGTCGTTGCTGGCTGCGGCAAGGTCGGGCAGGGTCGGGAAGTGCTGCAGGAACCGCTGGAAATACGGGATGACCGTACTCACCTGGGTCTGCTGCAGCATGATTTCCGACAGCCAGACCCGGTAGGGACTGCGTGGGTGCTGCCAGGGCAGGTCGTGGCGGCCGTGGTCGTCGAACCAATGCAGCAGGTGGGCGACGAAGCCATCGGTCTGCGTGGTTCCGGCGCTGGCGTGCGGCTGGCGGGGCATCGGTGTTCCAGAGAGGAGCCACCCGTGGGGTGGCTCTACCGGATTGCAGTAGAGCCACGCCATGCGTGGCTGCACGGTGTATCAGGCGCCCAGCGCTTCGGGCAGCAGGGCGTCGACGAAAGCTTCCGGGTCGAACACGCGCAGGTCTTCCGGGCGCTCGCCGATGCCGGCGAAACGGATCGGAATGCCGAACTCGCGGGCCAGCGCGAACACCACGCCGCCCTTGGCGGTGCCGTCCAGCTTGGTCACCACAAGGCCGGTCACGTTCACTGCGGCATTGAACTGGCGCAGCTGCGACAGCGCGTTCTGGCCAGTGGTGCCGTCGATCACCATCAGCACTTCGTGCGGGGCGGTGGGGTCGATCTTGCCGAGCACGCGGCGGATCTTGCCCAGCTCGTTCATCAGGCCGGACTGGGTATGCAGGCGGCCGGCGGTGTCGGCGATAAGCACCGAGGTGCCACGGGCCTTGCCGGCCTGGAGCGCGTCGAATGCCACCGAAGCGGCATCGGCGTTCTGGCCCTGCGCGACCACGGCCACTCCATTGCGCTCGCCCCAGGCCTGCAGCTGTGCCACGGCGGCGGCGCGGAAGGTGTCACCGGCGGCCAGCATCAGGCTGTGGCCATCGTCCTTGAAGCGCTTGGCCAGCTTGCCGATGGTGGTGGTCTTGCCAACGCCGTTGACGCCGACGGTGAGCACCACGAAGGGCTTGGCGTTGCGGTCGATCACCAGCGGCTTGGCCACCGGCTGCAGGATTGCGATCAGCTCGGCGCGCAGCGCGGCCAGCAGCGCATTGGCGTCGGCGAACTCGCGCGACTTCATGCGCTTGCGCAGGCCCTCGACCAGGTCGGTGGTGGCGCCCACGCCGACGTCGGCGGTGATCAGCGCGGTTTCCAGCTCGTCCAGCAGGTCGTCGTCGAGCTTGGGGTTGCGCGAGAACAGGCCGCCGAAGCTGCGCGCGATGACGCTGTTGCGCAGGCGTTCGCGCCAGCCGGGCTTGCCAGCCGGCGCCGGAACGGCGTCGATCGAGGCGGCCGCAGGCAGGTCCTCGGTGACCGGTGCCGGTGCCGGGGTGGGCTCAGGCAGTGGTGCGGGTGCCGGTTCGATGGCCGGGGTCGCGATGGGGGCGACGTCGATCTGAGCCGTCGGCGCAGGAGCTGCCGGAACCGGTGCGGCTGGGGCCGGAATAACCGGGGTGGGCTCGACAGCGACCGGAACGGCGGTTGCTGGGGGCGGCTCGACCGGTACAGGCTCGGCCGGTACTGCTACCGGCGCCGGCTCCTTGTCCTCGACCGGCGCGGCCGACGGGAATGCCGCCGCCAGCTCTTCAGCCGAGTAGTGCTGGGTCTTGGGCGCCTCCGTTGCGGGGGCATCCTGGGGCTTCTTGCGGCGGAAAAAACTGAGCATTGGCAAAAGGCGCTGAAATCAGAGGGATATGCTACCACTCGGGCCTGTCGGGCCGATGTGGACTCAAGGTCGCGGCCCGCCGGCCGTTAACCGGTCCGGAGGGCTGCGTCGTGCGGCCCGGAGACCGCAATGGACAACGTGATGGGAATCGCCCTCAGCGGGATGCGTGCGGCCCAGCAGGGCGTGCAGGTGGCCGCGCACAACGTGGCCAACCTGGCGACCCCGGATGCCCAGCACCTGCAGTTGCAGCGCATTACCACCGAGCAGGGTGGGGTGCAGGCTTCGGTGGCGTCTATCGGCGCCGATGCCGGCGCGCCGCTGGGTGATCTGCTGGCCGCGAAAGCCGAGGTCGTGGCCTTCGTCGCCAATGCCACAGTGATCCGTCGCCAGGACCAGATGCTGGGCTCACTGCTGGATCGGGACGCCTGAGCAACACCGTTTTGGCAGGTGCCAACCGCCGCCCCTGGTGGGTGCCAACCTTGGTCGGCACGCTTCGACCCAGCCTGGTAGGTGCCAACCTTGGTTGGCACGCTCGACCCGCCTTGGTAGGTGCCAACCTTGGTTGGCACGCTTTTGGGGCGCCAACCAAGGTTGGCACCTACCAAAGCAGGAATGCCAACCAAGGTTGGCACCTACCAAAGCAGGAATGCCAACCAAGGTTGGCATCCACCAGCACCCGGTAGCGCCGGGCCATGCCCGGCGACCACCGCCTCGATCAGACCGACAGCTCCAGCAGCAGCTTGTTCAGGCGCGCCACATAGGCACCCGGGTCCTTCAGGCTGTCGCCGGCGGCCAGCGCGGCCTGGTCGAACAGCACCCTGCCCAGGTCGTCGAAACGCGCGCCATCGGCTTCCGCATCCAGCTTGGCGATCAACGGGTGGCCCGGATTGATCTCCAGCACCGGCTTGCTGTCCGGTACCTTCTGGCCGCTGGCCTCCAGGATCTGGCGCATCTGCAGGCCCAGGTCCTGTTCGCCGATGGCCAGTACCGCCGGCGAATCGGTCAGGCGGTGCGAGACGCGCACTTCGGCCACGTCATCACCCAGCACCGTCTTCAGGCGCTCGACCAGGCCCTGCTTGTCCTTGGCCGCCGCTTCCTGTTCCTGCTTGTCCGCTTCGGTTTCCAGCGCGCCCAGGTCGAGGTCACCACGGGCGATGTCGACGAAGCCCTTGCCGTCGAAATCGGTCAGGTAGCCCATCAGCCACTCGTCGATGCGGTCGGTCAGCAGCAGCACTTCCACGCCCTTCTTGCGGAACACTTCCAGGTGCGGGCTGTTGCGCACCTGGCTGTAGCTCTCGCCGGTCAGGTAATAGATCTTGTCCTGGCCTTCGGTCATGCGGCCGAGGTAGTCGGCCAGCGACACGCTCTGCGCATCGCCGTCGCCACGGGTGGAAGCGAAGCGTAGCAGGCCGGCCACCTTCTCGCGGTTGTTGTAGTCCTCGGCCGGGCCTTCCTTCAGCACCTGGCCGAATTCCTTCCAGAACGTGGCGTACTGCTCCGGCTTGTCGGCGGCCAGCTTTTCCAGCATGTCCAGCGAGCGCTTGGTCAGCGCGGCCTTCATCGAATCGATGACCGGACCGGACTGCAGGATCTCGCGCGAGACGTTCAGCGACAGGTCGTTGGAATCGACCACGCCCTTGATGAAGCGCAGGTACAGCGGCAGGAACTGCTCGGCCTGGTCCATCACGAACACGCGCTGCACGTACAGCTTCAGGCCCTTGGGTGCATCGCGGTGATACAGGTCGAACGGTGCGCGGCCGGGCACATACAGCAGCGAGGTGTACTCCAGCTTGCCCTCGACCTTGTTGTGGCTCCACGCCAGCGGATCGCTGTGGTCGTGTGCCACGTGCTTGTAGAACTCGGTGTACTCGGCGTCGCTGATCTCAGTGCGCGGGCGGGTCCACAGCGCGCTGGCGCGGTTGACGGTCTCCCACTCGCCGGCAGCGCCGTCTTCGCCTTCCTTCGGCATCTGGATCGGCAGGCCGATGTGGTCCGAATACTTCTTGAGAATGCTGCGCAGGCGCCAGCCATCGGCGAAGTCGTGCTCGCCGTCCTTCAGGTGCAGCACGATGCGGGTGCCGCGCTCGGCCTTGTCGATCGTGGCGACTTCGAAATCGCCTTCGCCGCGCGAGGTCCAGCGCACGCCTTCGCCTGCAGCCAGGCCAGCGCGGCGCGAGGTCACTTCCACTTCGTCGGCGACGATGAAGGCACTGTAGAAGCCGACGCCGAACTGGCCGATCAGCTGCGAATCCTTCTTCTGGTCGCCGGACAGTTGGCGCAGGAAATCGCCGGTGCCGGACTTTGCGATCGTGCCGAGGTGGGCAATCGCTTCGGCGCGGCTCATGCCGATACCGTTGTCTTCGATGGTGATGGTGTGGGCGGTGGGGTCGAAGCTGACGCGCACGTGCAGTTCGCTGTCGCCTTCCAGCAGGGCCGGCTGGGTCAGGGCCTCGAAGCGCAGCTTGTCGGCGGCGTCGGCGGCGTTGGAGACCAGCTCGCGCAGGAAGATTTCCTTGTTGGAGTACAGCGAGTGGATCATCAGCTGCAGCAGCTGCTTGACTTCGGTCTGGAAGCCAAGGGTTTCGGTCTGGGTGGTCTCGGTCATCGATAAGGCTCCGTGTGCAATGCCGCGCCAGCGCGTGCGGCCTCGCCAAGGGGTATGGCTGATTGTCCCGAAATCAAGGGGTTGGTCGGCCGGGCTGCGCCCGGCACCCGCTCAGTGCAACTGCAACTGCCAAAGCCAGGGCCAGAGCGGCATTCCGTGGGATGGCGGGGCACTGTGGGTTCGCGGGGGCGGCGCAAGTACGTCCATGTAGCCTTGGTCGCCGCATCCATGCGGCTCACACCCCGCGAACCCACAGTGCCCCGCCTCTGACAGGTTCACGCGGCTGTTGGTGGGGGCCGACCGTTGGTCGGCACATCTGTCAGATATCGAATGAATTCATCCACGCATGGCGTGGATCTACTGGCAACGGCGGCTGTTGGTAGGTGTCGACCTTGGTCGACACGATTTTTCCATAAGACATCGATATCCAACCCAGTGCCGACCAACGGTCGGCACCCACCAGAGCAGAAAGCCCTTTCGACAGATCGCGGGAAACTGTCGAAGGCGGGGTGGGTCCGGTTGTGGGGGCGTGAGCGCCATGGATGGCGCGACCGAGCCTCCATGGACGGATTCACGGC